>NZ_JBSHBN010000080.1:14129-41078 GCF_053612025.1 Kitasatospora sp. NPDC054768 | reverse complement strand
CCTGCGCCCGCTCTCCGCCGCGCCTCCGCCGCCCAAACAGGGGGGCGAGCACCTCTCGGCGTCACTGCGGCTGTGGTCGTGGACGACCCCGACAGGCGGGTGCGAGCGGGTGGTCCGAGTGTTCGGTGCCCCGTTCGGCCGCTACGGGCGGGTGAGGCGCAGCGCCAGGTCGCGGGCGTGGGTGGCGGCGGTGGGGCCGCGGGTGGGGTCGGGGGCTTCGGAGAGGAAGACCAGGGCGAGCATCAGGGCGGCGTCCAGGCGGCAGGCGAGGAGGCAGGGGTCGTCCTCGTCGGGGACGGGGGCGACGGTGGCGTAGCCGGCGCGCAGGACGGCCAGGTCGAGGTCGTTCTCCGGGTAGCGGGCGTACTCGGCGAGGCGGCCGAACTCCAGGGCGGGGGTGCCGAGCAGGGCGTTCGACCAGTCGAGGAGGGCGGTGATGCGGCCCCGGCTGCGGCGGATGTTGGAGCTGCGGACGTCGAGGTGGAGCAGGCTGGTCCCGGTGAGGGAGGAGAGGTGGCGGGCCAGGAGGTCGGCGGCCGGGGGCTCGGGCAGGTCGTCGACGCGGCGGGCGAGTTCGGCCCAGCGTCGGCCTATCCGGGTGGTGAGGACGTCGACCGTGCTGCCGCCCTCGGCGGCGACGGGGTGCAGCCGCGGCGGCGCCACCTGGTGCAGCCGGGCGAGGAGTTGTCCGAGGGCGTGGGAGTCGAGCGGGGAGCCGTCGTCGTCGACGTAGTCGGAGAGCAGCACGTCGGGGGAGTTCGGGTCGTCGGCGAGCACCAGCTCCCGGGCCCGGGCGACGGGCAGGCCGTGCTCGGCGAGGTGCCGGGCGATGGCGTGCTCCTGGACGAGCAGGGCGCGGGTGTCCACGTACGGGTCGTTGGCGTTGGAGTCGAACCGCCGGTGCGCGAGCCGTACGGCGACCGGCGCGCCGCCCCGTCCCCGGGCCCGGAAGACGGTGAACTCCAGTCCCTTGCCGACGAGTTCGAGGCCGCTCAGGCCCCACTGCTCGGCCAGTCGGTCCAGTACGGCGAAACGCTCGCTCATTGCGCATCCTCGGGAGTCTTGCGACGGTCGGTCACCCTGCCGTCCTTCAGCAGGGCGTAGGCGATCGGCAGGCAGGTCAGCAGGGTGACCACACCGCCGAGGGCGAAGGCGGCGCGCGGCCCGGCGGAGGCGCTCACCCGGCCGAAGACCAGCGCGCCGAGGGGCATCGTGCCCCAGGCGAAGAGCCGGTAGACGCCGGTGGCCCGGCCGAGCATCCGGTCCGGGATGATCGTCTGGCGCAGCGAGACGGCGACGACGTTCCAGACCATCAGGGCGAAGCCGGTGGCGCAGTAGGCGGCGGACACCACCCACACCCGGTCGGTCGCCCCCACCGCCAGGCCGGCGACGCCCATCGTGGCCAGGCCGCCGACCAGCGCGGGGACCCGGCCGATCGCCGTGGACAGCCGGCTCGCGACCGTGCTGCCGATCACGCCGCCGACCGCCCCGGCGGCCAGCAGCGCCCCGTACGCGGAGTCCGGAAGCCCCAGCACGTCGTGCACCAGGATGACGAAGACGGCGATCTGGCCCAGGTAGACGGCGTTGATGACACCGGCGGAGACGGTCAGGGCGCGCAGCAGCGGATCGCGCAGGACGAAGGCGACGCCCTCGCGGATGTCCGCCGGCAGGCGGGGGCGGGGCTTCTCCGCAAGCGATCCGGGTTCGGATTCGGGTTCGGGTTCGGGGTCCGGGGCGGGTCCGCGGATGCCGCGCAGCAGCACCGCGGAGACCAGGAAGGAGACCGCGTCGATCAGCAGCGGAACGGCCCGGCCCACGGTGAACAGCACGCCGCCGACGACCTGCCCGAGCAGGTCGCGGCCGATCGTCTGGACGGCGAAGAGCCGGCCGTTCGCCGACTCCAGGCGCTCCTCGGGAACGACGCTCGGCAGCAGGGCGAACGACGCGCAGTCGAACAGCACTTCGCCGACGCCCAGCAGGAAGGCGGCGGTGAGCAGGGGCCAGAAGGTCAGCCGGTCGGCGGCGAGCAGCACGACGGCGAGGACCAGCACCGCCGCGCGCAGCAGGTCGGCGAGGACCATCAGCAGGCGGCGTTCGAAGCGGTCGGCGTAGGCCCCGGCGGGCAGGGCGAACAGCAGCCAGGGCAGCGTGGTCGCGGCGGTGACGGCGGACACCTGGAAGGCGTCGTGCAGCACCGCGGTGGACAGCAGCGGCAGCGCGGCGAAGCGCATGCCGTCGCCGATCGCGGAGGAGGCCGCGGCGCCGATGACCCGGTGGTAGCCGGAGGCGGGACGGACGGCGGTGTCGGTGCTCACCCGCGCGGCTCCGGGAGGGATTCCGGCCCGGCGGGCGCGCTGTCCCAGGCGCCGGCGCCGTCCCCCGCAGAGAAGACGGCGCAGCGCAGTTCGCTGGTGTACCGGTGGCCGTCCACCTCCAGCCAGCGCTGGTCGGGGGCGGGCAGCATCTCGGAGATCTCCAGGGTGCCTTCGGCCCTGGCGGCCAGCCGGCCCAACTGCCGTACCAGCAGGGGGGACTCCCAGTCGACGTAGACCGGCTTCGGTTCGCCGGGGACCTTGACGAAGACGTGCCGGGGCAGCCGGTGCTCGGCGCGCAGCCGGCAGGCGGCGACGAACCGGGCGGCGTCGTCCCGGCCGGTCGGCCGGCCGAGGGCGGTGGTGTCGCGCAGCCGCTCGGCGGGGATGCGCCAGGTCTCGCGCTGCAGTACGACGCGGCCGCAGCGGATGCGCGGGATGTGCGCGAGGTGGGGGGCGTTCAGTCCGGCGCCGCCGAAGTGGCGGGGGAAGGCGAACGGGGAGAGCGGGTCCTGCCGGATGCTCGGGCCGCCGGCCGGGGGCGCCATCAGCCGCAGCCGGCCCTCGACGCCGCGGGCGCGCAGTTCCAGCCGTTCGCCGCGCAGCACCAGGTACAGCTGGGAGGGCTGCAGGACCCGGTCGCGGGTCTGCGCGGAGCGGCCGTAGACCTCCAGGTCGTGGCAGGGGTAGACGAGTTGGGTGGAGGACTTGTCGGGGTGGCCGCGGGACAGGTTGGCGAGGACCTCGTCGTCCGCGAGCAGGGACTGGTAGCCGCGGTACACCTCGGAGAGCAGTTCGGGGGTGTGCTCCTGGATCAGCGGGCCGAAGCTGGTGTGGGTGATGACCTCCCGAACCGCGTGGCAGTCGCCGATGACGGCGGTGAACCGGCCCTCGGCCAGGTCCTCCCGGCTCGCGGCGGCGAACAGGACGTCCGGGTCGCAGACGGCCGGTGGGCTGCTGGGCCGGCCGGTGAGGACGGCCGCCATCCGGTCCCGGTCCACCACGACCTCGGAGCGGTCCGGGTCGGTCGCGGCCCCGCCGAGCAGGGCGGCGCCGATCGCCCGGTCCAGTTCGGCGAGTTCGGCCTCGACGGCGAGGCACTCGCGGGCGATGGCGTCCCGGTCGCGGAAGAACTCGGCGTAGAGCACGTCCAGTGGGATCTCCACCCCGGGGCCGAAGCGCTCGGCCACCCACCGGGTGAGGATGACCAGTTCGCGCCGCATCCGCAGGCGCGGGCCGGCCAGCACGGTCTCGTACACGATGGACAGCTCGTCGGTGATGAAGCGGGCGAGGTCCGGGCCGACGGTCAGGTCGGCGGGCCGGCCGCGGGCCTCCTCGAAGAGGATGCTGCGGTCGGCGTAGTGCAGGCCGCTGTTGCGGTTGGCGGGGCCGCCGGTCAGCTGCTCGAACCGGGCCTTGCCGGCGGCGAGGGCGGCCGCGCGGTCGGGCAGCGGCAGCCGGGCGAAGCGGGTCAGGTCCGCCTCGAAGCCGTCGATCGCGGCGAGCAGCGGGGCGGCCGGTTCGGCGGGGGCGGCGAGCAGCTGCTCGCGCAGGGCGGCCAGCGGCCGGTGGTCGCCGATCGGGATCTCGAACTCGACGACCACCCATTCGCGGTCGGCGAGTTCGGCGAGGGCCGTGTCGAAGGGGACGGGGCCGGGCAGCTCGTCCTGCCAGGCCTGCCGCAGTTCGCGCAGGGTGCGTTCGCCGTCGCAGTGCTGCCACAGCCAGGCCTCGTACGGTTCCACCGGCCGCCCGCCGAGGTGCTGGAAGTCCCAGTCGGTGTCGAGGCCGTCGCGGGTGGTGAAGGCGTACAGGTCGATCCGCCCGTCGCGCAGGAAGGACAGCGGGCGGCGCCGGGGCCGGGCGTGGTCGAGCAGGCCGGGGACGGCGGCGGCGCTCTGGGCGAGCTTCTCGGCGGCCCAGTGGCTGAACAGCGCGTGCCGTTCCAGCTCCCGCTCGCCGGTCCAGGTGATGCCGGGGGCGGTGCCGAGGCGGCCGGGGGTGAAGGGGCCGAAGTGCGAGTGGGTCTCGTTCTTGGTGGTGACCCGTTGGAGGTACATGGTGAGCAGGTCGGTCATCTTGCGGGTGCGCCGACCGGTCGTGCCGTCGTGGCCGTCGAGCCATGCGGCGAAGGTGGGGTAGGCGGAGTCGTTGGAGAGCAGCAGGACCTGCCGCAGGCGTTCGTCGCCGAAGGCCTCGACCACGGCGGCTCCGGCCCGGTCGAGGCGGTCCTGGTGCCGGGCGGCGAAGCGGGTCTGCTCCTCGGCGAAGTGCCGGGCGGCGTCCTGGTAGCCGCGCAGGGTGGCGGCCGCCTCGGCGGGTACGGCGGCGGCCGCGGCGGCGAGCGCGGGCTCGGGGACGGGCAGCAGGAAGCCGGCCGGGGAGGAGAGCCGGGCGGCGCCGGGCACCGGGTGCCGGCGCAGGGCGGCCTTGAATTCCTCGGCCAGCGCCTTCAACCGCTGCCCGTGGGCGACGAGTTCGCGGGCCTCCTCGGCGGCGGCCGGGTCCGCCAGGGGGGCGAGCAGCTCCATCGGGAAGCCGGCCTGGCGGAGCACGACGACCGGCGCGAGCTGCCAGGCGACGCGCGCACCGGGCTCGGTGGTGGTGGTCCGGGGGTCGTTGACGGTGGTCACAGCCTCACCTGGGGACTTGAGTGGACGGGAGGACGCCGGTCGTGCAGGGCGTCCAGGACGGCGAGCGGGTCGGTGGGGAGCGCGGGCAGCAGGCCGGGGCTGGGCGCCCAGGGCTTGACCCGCACCCCGTGGTAGTCGGACCCGGCGGTGGCGACCAGGCCGAGCCGTCCGGCCGCCGCGGCGAGCCGGGCGCTGTCGGCCGGGGTGTGCCAGCTGGTCCACACCTCCAGCCCGGCCAGGCCGGCCGCGCGCAGCGGTTCCAGCAGCGCCGCGCACTGCGGGGCGTCCAGGCCGGCGGTGAGCGGGCCGGGGTGGGCGAGGACGGCGACCCCGCCCGCCTGCTCGATCCAGGACAGCACCTCCACCAGGTCGGGGTTGACCGGGTGTTCGACGTGCAGCGGCCGGCCGGGCCGGAACCAGTCGGCGACGAGGCGGGCGAAGCGGTCGTCGCCCTCGCGGTACGGGGCGAACCGGGGGTCGCCCTCGGCGGCCTCCAGCAGCAGGGCCAGGTAGTCGTTGACGTAGGCGACCCGGTCGCCGCCGAGGCGCCGCTCGACGTCGGCCCGGGCGAGCGGCACCCCGAGGGCCCGCGCCCGGTCGGTCCAGGTGCGCCACCAGGCCAGTTCGGCGTCGTGGACGCGCCCGATCCGCTGCCGGAACGGTTCGTCGCCGGGGTCGACGAAGTAGGCCAGGCAGTGGGTCTCCTCGCCGCGCCAGCTGGTGGTGATCTCGCAGGCCGGTACCACGGTGAGGCGCCCGCCGGCGGCCCGCTCGAAGGCGGCGACGCCCGCGAGGGTGTCGTGGTCCGTCACGGCGGCCACCCGCAGGCCGGCCTCGACGCACCGCCGGGCCAGTTCGGCCGGCGCCTCGTCGCCGTCCGAGTGCCGGGTGTGCAGGTGCAGGTCGACCGGGGTGGCCAGGGTGGCGGGCGCGCCCCGCATCAGCAGGTCCTCCGCATCAGCCGGATCCGCATCAGCAGGCCCCTCGCATCAGCGGGCTCCGGGCAGGGTGCGCCGCCAGGAGGCGGCCAGCCAGCGCTCGTACTCGGGGCCGGACGGGTCGTCCACGACCAGGCAGAGCGGCTCGATGATCCGCCCCGCGCCGCCGGCCAGGCCGCCGTGCAGCATGGTCAGGTTGTGGCCGAGCAGCAGGTCGCAGTGCTCGCCCGGGGCGAGCACCTCCCAGCGGCGGCGGAACCGTGCCCAGGTCAGGCCGGTGGCCATGAGTACCTGGTGGCAGAAGAGCCGGGCCGCCTCGCCCCGGCACTCGCCGCACGGACAGCCGTGGGCCAGCGGCACGGCGGCGGGGAAGCGCCGGCGCTCCTCCTTGGTCAGCACGGCCTCGCCGTGGTGGAAGGACAGGCCGTGCCAGAGCGGCTCCTCCAGTCCGAGCATGGCGCCGACCGAGGGGTAGGCGCAGCCGTGCTCCGGCTGGCGCTCCAGGCCGCGGGCCAGGTTGTCGCCGAGCCAGCGCGCCGCGGTGGCCGCGGCGTCCGGCCCCCGGTCGATGCCGCGCCGCTCCAGCACGTCGTCGATCACGCCGAGCCAGTCGTAGTACGTGGTGACGCTCAGCCCCTCGCCGACCTCGGGCAGGAAGATGCCCTGGTACATCTTGTGCGCGGGGGTGGTGGTGTACCCGGAGTCGCCGTAGGTGCGCCGGGCCGGGTCCCAGTCGGGGGCGTCCTGGAGGCTGGGCGTCAGGTACGAGCAGTGCTGGCCGTCGTGGTGGGGCAGCAGGGTCCGGGTGGCGCAGCCCTCGGGCACGTAGGTCTGCTGCGCCCGGTCGACCTCCAGCCGCATCCGCGCGGGGGCGCCGCGGGCGATCAGCGTGGTGCGGACGCGTTCGACGATGGAGGTGGACAGCCGCCGGCTGTCCTCGACCCCGAGCCGCAGCCGGCCGATCCGGAAGACCGCCCAGCCGGTCCGGTGGATGACCTCGACGGCCTCGGCGGCGAGGGCGTCCAATGCCCGCTCGCGCTCGGCGGGGGCGTCGGAGAGCAGCGGGGTGCAGTCGAACCGCGCTTCGTGGGGGGTGAATCTCACCGGTGCTCCTGGGGTGCGGAGGGGGTGCCGGGGGCCCAGGGCGCGAGTTCGGCCGGGGCCACGTCGGTGCGGAACAGGAACTCGAAGAGCAGTCGGGCGGCGATCTGCGCGGTGCCGCCGGACGGGTCGTAGCGGGGCGCGATCTCGGCGATGTCGACGGCGCCGACGGGCAGCGCCCGCAGCTCCTCGTAGACGTCGAGGAGGTCGCCGATGCCGATGCCGCCCATGGTGACGTGCCCGGTGCCGGTCGCCGCGGCGCTGTCGAGCACGTCGATGTCGAGGGAGACGTAGACGGTGTCGCAGCGCGAGCCGAGGTCCTCGATCACCGGGCGCAGGGCCGCGGCGGCGCCGTCCCGGGTGATGGAGGAGCCGGGTACGACGTGGAAGCCGCTGTCGAGCAGGCCGCGGAACTGGTCGTACTTGGTGACGTCCCCGACGCCGACGAAGGCGATGTCCTCCGGGCGCATCCGCGGGATCTCGCTGATCCGGCGGGAGTTGGAGCCGTGGTACAGCGGACCGTGCAGGGTGCTCCAGTTGCCGAAGTCGAAGTGGTGGTCGATGTTGATGAACCCCACCCGGCCGGCGCCGCGGTCGAGCCGTCCGGCGCGGAAGCCGGCGAAGGTGGGGAAGGTGCAGGAGTGGTCGCCGTTGAGGAAGATCAGGCGCGGGGCGTTGCAGCTCAGGCGGCGGCTCTCGGCGGCGACGGCCTGGAAGGTCTTCACCGTGTCGGTCGGGTAGATGTGCAGGTCTCCGGCGTCCGCGACGCTGGGCGCGTGGTAGCGGAAGGTCTGCCCGGTGCGGGTGTCCAGCATCCGCCACTGGCCGAGGCTGGTGAGGTAGCTGGAGAAGACCAGGCTGGCCTGGCGGATCGCCCGCGGTCCTTCCGCGGCGCCCGGGCGGGAGCTGGCGGTGGCGTCGAAGGGCACGCCGGACACCACCCAGCCCGTCTCGCCGACGTCCACCTGGTCGGCGGTGGTGGTGGGGGCGCCGAACAGGGTGCCGACGCCGGCCCAGCCCGGCAGCGGGTCCTGCGCGAAGTCCTCGGGCTTGACGCTGTTCCGGAGCGCTTCGAAGTCGGGGAGCTCGGTCATGTCAGTCCTCCTGCACGGCGGACGCGGCGGGCGCCGTGGGTGCGGTGGGCGCGGCGGGCGGGGTGGGCGCGGCGACGGGCAGCGGGGCACGGATGACGTCGTGCGCGGCGGCGATCTTCTCCTGGAACAGGTCCCAGCTGGCCTCGGGGGACAGGTGCCGGGGCCGGTAGACGACCGGGGCGTCCTCCCGCCAGTCGGCGAAGTCCCAGTTGAAGATGCGCTCGCGCAGCCTGGGGAAGTCCGGGGTGAGCGGGTACGGCACGAAGTTGTACAGGTTGAAGAGCCACAGCGCCGATTCGTTCTCCCGCATCCAGGCGACGGTCTGGCCGTGCGCGGCCTCCGTCTCCTCGTCGAGGCCGCCCATCATGTTGAGGACGATCTTCAGCCCGGCGTCGCTGAGTTGACGGATCTTCGAAGTGTAGTCGTCCAGGCCGCGGGAGAGCTTGTTGAGCCGCTTCAGCATCTGCGAGTCGGCCGACTCGAAGCCGAGCTCCACGGCGACGACGCCGAGTTCGAGCATGGCCTCGACGATCCACTCCTTCACCTGCATCACGTGGGTCTGCACGATGAAGCGGTAGCCGGGGCGGTCGCGGAAGACGTCCAGCAGGTTGCCGACGGCTTCGCGGGACTGGCCGAAGGTCTTGTCGCCGATGTAGAAGAGCCGGGTGTCGGGGAACCGGGTGGTCAGCTCGTCCACCTCCTGGGCGAGCGCGTCCTTGGCGACCAGGGTGAGCTGCTTGCTCCAGGCGTCGCCGCAGAACGAGCACTGGTACAGGCAGCCGTGGCTGGCGTTGAGCCGCAGCAGCGGCACCCGGCCCTGGTAACCGCCGAGGTGGCGGTAGTCCGGCGCCCAGGTGATCCGGTCGGAGACCAGGCCGGGCAGCAGGGGCTTCTCCAGGCTGCCGCCGGAGCCGGAGGCGAGTTCGACGAGGCGGCGCACGAAGCCGGCGTCGAGCTGGCCGCGGTGCACGGCGTGCACGGCGCCGTCCGGGGCGAGCGGGGCCATGTTCCCGCCGAGGACGACGCGCCGGCCGGCGTGCTCCAGCCGCTTGGCCACCTCCAGGGCGAGGCGGAGGTTCTGGGCGAGCGGGGACATCAGGACCAGGTCACCGGGGGCGGTCGCGTCCAGCAGCGGTTCGGCGCAGTCCTCCGGCTCGGCCGGGGTCCTGGACAGGTCGCGGAAGACGGAGTCGAGCCCCGCGGTGTTCAGCAGGGCGGTCAGGTGGGCGACCCACAGCGGCATCTCCCACAGGCCGTCGGTCGGGATGAAGTACTCGGGCAGCAGGGCCCGGAAGCGCCGGTCGTAGTCGTCGTAGTAGCGCGACAGGTTCGGGTCGGGGTCGTGGCTGGAGGGGAAGGGCAACTGGACGATGCAGCTCTTGGTCATGAGCGGTGCCTTCGGTCGGTGAGGGCGTGGGGTCCTCGACGCGGAGCACTCAGTGGGACCGGCGCGAGAAGACCGCACAACGCAGCTCGCTGGTGTGACGTTCTCCGTCGATGTCGAGCCAGAGGTGCTCCGGGGCGGGGAGCATTTCGCTGAACTCCAGAGGGGCGGCCGTCCTCCGGGCGAGCCGGAGGACCTGCCGGACGATGAGGGGGGACTCCCAGTCGACGTAGACCGGTTTCGGCTCGCCGGGGATCTTCAGGAAGCCGTGGCGCGGCAGGCCGAGGTCGCGGCGGAGCCTGCGGGCGGCGGCGAACTCGGGGGCGTCGCCCTTGGACCGGTGGACGCCGGGGCTCCAGCCGCGCAGCGCCTCGGCGGGGATGCGCCAGCGTTCCCGGTGCAGCACGATCCGGCCGCAGCGGATGCGGGGCACGTGGTCGCGGTCCCGGTCGCGGATGCCGACCCCGCCGAAGTGCCGGGGGAAGGCGAACGGGGAGAGCGGGTCCTGGCGGATGCTGGGGCCGCCGGCCAGCGGGGCGAGCAGCTTCAGCCGGCCCGCCAGGCCGTGGGCGCGCAGCTCCATCCGGTCGGCGGTGGCCACCAGGTACAGCCGGTCGGGCCGCAGGACGTCGCCGCGGGCCTTCGGGGAGAGCCCGTACACCTCCAGGTCCGGGCAGGGGTAGGTGAGTTGGGCGCCGGTCTTGTCGGGGTGCGAGCGGGAGAGGTCGACCAGCACCTCGTCCTCGTCGAGCAGTTCCCGGTACCGGGTGTGGATCTCGTCCAGCAGCTCCGGCGCCTCGGCCTGGAGCATCGGGGCGAAGCTGGAGTGGGTGAGCGCCTCGCGCACGGCGTGGCAGTCGCCGACGACGGCGAGGAAGTCGCCGCGCGCGATCGCGGCGGCGTCCGGCGCGGCGAGCATCACGTCCGGGTTGCACAGCGCGGGCGGGGTGTCCGGGTGGCGGGCGAGGAGCTCCTCCAGCCGGGCCCGGTCGACGACGCTCTCGGGCCGGCCGTCCTCGGCGCCGTCCAGCAGCAGGGCGACGACCTCGCGGTCGAGCGCCTCGATCTCCCGGTCCACCTCCTCGCACTGCGCGGCGAGGCGCGGCTTGTCGGCGAAGAAGGCGGCGTAGAAGTCCGGCAGCGGTACGGGCGTGCCGAGGCCGAAGCGCCGTGCCGTCCAGTGCCGCAGGACCTCCAGTTCGCGGCGGATCCGCAGCCGGGGGACGAGCAGGGTCAGGTCGTAGACCGCGGACAGCTCGCGGCCGATCAGCCCGGTGACGTCCGGGCCGAGGACGACGTCCTCGACCGGGCTGTACGCCTCCTCGTAGAGGATGCTCCGGTCGGCGTAGTGCCGGCCCTCGGAGCGGTTGGCCGCCGACCCGGTGACCTCCTCGAAGGCCTCCTTGAGCTCGCCGAGCAGGGCCGCGCGCCGCGCCGTCGGGCCCTCGGCGAAGCGGCGCAGCCCGTCCTCGAAGCGGCGCACCACGGCGAGGTCGGGGGAGTCCTCGGCGAGGTGCCCGGCGAGCGAGCGCAGCACGTCGGTGGACCCGATCGGGATCTCCCAGCGTCCGATCAGCCAGTCCTGGTCGACGAGTTCGGCGAGCACGTGGTCGAAGTCGAGGTCGGCCGGGCGGTCCGGGCGTTCGGCCCAGGCGGCGCGCAGCCGCGCCACCGTGCGTTCCCCGTCGCAGTGCTCCCAGAGCCAGGAGCGGTGGGTGTCGAAGGTGTCGGACTTCACCGCGACGAAGCGCCAGCCGTCCGGCATGCCGGTGGTGGACTCGAACGCGTACAGCCGGACCAGGGGGCCGTCGGCGAAGGCGAGCGGGCGCCGGCGGGGGCGCACCGTCTCGAAGGCCTCCGGCCGGGCGCTGAAGACCTCGGCCATCGCCTCGCCCGCCCAGTGGCTGAGCAGGGCGATCCGGCGCAGCGGGCCGGTGGACCAGGTGATGCCGGTGGCGGCGGTGCCCTCGGGGGCCGCCCGGGCGACGGCGAGGGGGCCGAAGTGCGAGTGGGTCTCGTTCTTGGTGGTGACCCGCTGGAGGTACATGGCGAGCAGGTCGGTCATCCGCTTGACGTGTCCGTCCGACCCGGTGCCGCCGGCGGCGATCCAGGCGGTGAACTCCTCGAAGCGGGCGTCGTTGGACAGCAGCAGGACCTGCTGGAGGGAGGGCTCGCGGAACAGGTCCACGACGGTCCGGCGGGCCCGGGCGAGGGCGGCGCCGTGCTCCTGTTCGAAGGCCTTCCAGTGGCCGTCCAGGGTCTGCACCGCGTCCTGGTAGCGCTTGGCCGAGTCCAGGGCGGCGGGGCCGAGTTCGGCTTCGAGCCGGGCGAGGTCGGCGGGCGGGAAGGGGCGGAGCATGCCGACGCCGGAGGCGAGGTCGCCCCGGGTGCCGGCCTGTTCCGCGCGCAGGGCGGCCTTCAACTCCCGCCCCAGTTCGACGGCTTCGTCCCGCAGGGCGAGGACGGTGTCGGCGGCCCGGGCGGTCGGACGGTCGACGACGCGGTCCAGTAGCGAGAGCGGGTAGCCCGCGTGACGCAGCATCGCGACCGGGGCGAGCGACCACCCCCGGCCGCCGTCCTGCGTGGGTTGCACGGTGTCGGGGCGCTGCCTTGGCTCGTCCATGATCGTCCCCTCATGGCTGACTTGATCACGACAGTTCGTGACCATACCCAGACGTCGAGAGGTCTTTCAATAACGATGTGGTCAACCCGTCGGGTTCCGGCCGGAACTGACCGGTCGACAGCCGAAACTCCGAGGTCGTGCAGCAGGGTCGGGCCATTGGGATGGCCTCGGTGGGGCGCATTCGTCCGGAAATTGACGACAGGTCAGGTGTCGGGTCGGTCGTGGCACGAGCCGTCGGGGCCGGACGCGCCGGAGGGGCGCCCCGGGCGGGGCGCCCCTCCGGGTGGGTCAGGACTGCGCGGCGAGCAGCGCGGCCAGCCCGTCCAGCCCCCGGTCGAGGGTGGCCGGGTCGACCTGGCTGACGGAGAGCCGCAGCTGGTGCTCCCCGCCCGCGCCCGGATAGAAGTGCGACATCGGGGTCCAGATCACCCCGTACTCCGAGGCCGAGCGTTCCAGCAGCGCGTCGTCCACCACGCACGGCACCGTGAGCACCAGGAAGAACCCGCCGCGCGGCTCGTTCCAGGTCACCCCGCTGCCGGGCGGGAAGCGCTCGGCCAGGCCCTCCAGCACCAGCGAGAGGTTGCGCCGGTAGAGCGCGGCCACCTCGGTGTTGGCGGCCCGCAGGCTGTGGCCGTGCTCCAGCAGCGCGCCGCCGATCACGGCCTGGGCGATCGGCGAGGTGTTCACCGTGGTCATGCTCTTGATCATGCCGAGCAGGTCGGCGAACAGCTCGGTGCCTCCCCGCCCGTCCGCCACCAGCTGGTCCGCCACCACGTAGCCGACCCGGGCGCCGGGCAGGGCCGTCTTGGCGAAGGAGCCGAGGTGGACCACCCGCCGCTCGGTGTCCAGCGCCTTGAGCGAGGGCAGCCGCTCGTCACCGGCGAAGACGCAGTACGGGTTGTCCTCCAGCAGCAGGAAGTCCTCCTCGGCGGCCAGCGCCAGCAGCTCCCGGCGCAGCTCCAGCGGCAGGCTGGCCCCGCTCGGGTTGGCCACGTCCGGCACCAGGTACAGCGCCCGCGGACGCAGGCCCTCGGCGCGGGCGGCGGCCAGCCGGCGGCGCAGGTCGGCGAGGTCCACGCCGTCCGGGCCGTCGGCCACCGCCCGCACCGGCAGGTCGGCGAGCAGCGCCGCGCCGGTCAGGCCCACGTAGGTGGGGGAGACGGCCAGCACCACGTCCTCGGGACCGCGGCGCAGCGCCCGCAGCACCAGGAACATCGCCTCCTGGCAGCCCACCGTCACCACGATCGACTCGGCGGGCACCTCGATGCCCTCGTCCGTCGCGAGGTGGGTGGCGATCAGGTCGTGGATGATCCCCTTGGTCCGCCCGTACTGGAGCACCTGGCGGCGGGCCGCCTCCTGGCTCAGCCCGCGCTCGGTGCGCAGGTGGTCGAGGTAGCGGTCCAGGTGGCGGTGGACGGCGTCCAGCTCGAAGAACTGCTCGGCCGGGCGCCCGGCCGCGAAGGAGACCGCCTCCGGGTAGCGGATGGAGATCTCGTTGAGCAGGTTCATCGAGGTCATCGCCGGGTCGGCGAGGGAGGTGTGCAGGCCCGCCAGCAGCAGGTCGTGCGGTGCGGCGATGGTGGTCACGGGGTGCTCCAGGTGGTGCCGGGCAGGGTGGTGGTGCGCAGTTCGGCGGCGGCCCGCAGGTCGGCGCAGCCCGCGAGGCCGAGCGCGTGCCGCAGCTCGGCGGCGAGCAGGTCGAGGACCTCGGTGCAGCCCGCCTCGCCGCCGGCCGCCAGGCCCCAGATCAGCGGGCGCCCGAGCAGGACCCCGGAGGCGCCGAGGGCCAGCGCGGTGAGCACGTCCGAGCCGCCGCGCACCCCGCTGTCCATCAGCACCTGGCAGTCCTCGCCGGCCAGCGCCTCGGCGACGGCCGGCAGGACCGTCACCGCGGGCACCGCCCGGTCGAGCTGGCGGCCGCCGTGGTTGGAGACCACCACGGCCGCGGCGCCGATCCCGGCGGCCCGCCGGGCGTCGGCCGGGTCGAGCACGCCCTTGACCACCAGCGGCAGTTCGGTCTCCCCGCGCAGCCATTCGAGGTCGGCCCAGGTGACGCCGGGGGAGAGCAGTTCGGCGGTGTGCGCGGCCACCGCCGAGACGGCGGCGGTGGACTCGTGCGCCCGCCCGGCCGCGCCGCCCTCCAGCAGCGCCGCGCGGACGTCGGCGGGCAGCGCGAAGGCGTTCCTGGCGTCGCGCAGCCGGCGGCCCATGTACGGGACGTCGGCGGTGACCACCAGGGCCTCGCTGCCGGCCTCCTCGGCGGCCCTGACCAGGTCGAGCAGCCGGCCGCGGTCGCGCAGCCAGTACAGCTGGAACCAGAGCGTGGCGCCGGTCCCCGCCAGCTCCTCGAAGCCGACGCTGCTGAGCGTGCCGACGGTGAACGGCACGCCCGCGGCCGCGCAGGCGCGGGCCGAGGCCAGCTCGCCCTCCGGGTGGAACAGCCGGTGGTAGGCGACGGGCGCCACCGCCACCGGCAGGGCCGCCCGGCTGCGCACCAGGGTGGCGGCGGTGTCCCGGGTGCTGACGTCGGTCAGCACCCGGGGCACCAGGCCCACCCGGTCGAAGGCGGCCCGGTTGGCGGCGAGGGTCAGTTCGCGTTCCGCGCCGCCCTCCAGCCACTCCCAGACCTCGGGCGCGAGCGCGGCCCGGGCCCGGTCGGCGTACTCCGCGACGGACAGCACCGGGCGCCCGGCGGCCGGGCCGGCCGGTGGAACGCTTCGGACGGACGCGCTCATCCGGCCACTTCGCCGGCGTTGCGCTGCAGCTCCACGGCCTCGTAGAGGGCGCGGATGTTGTTGCTGCCGAAGTTGCGGGCCCGGATGCGCTCGATCACCTCGAAGAAGTAGGTGTTCCGCGGGTGCTGGGAGCGGGTGAAGATCTGGAACAGCTGGCCGTCGTGGTCCTGGTCGACCAGCAGGTTCAGCTCGCGCAGCTGCTCGAAGGAGTGCCGCAGCGGCGTCAGGCGGTCGGGCAGCGCGTCGTAGTAGGTCTGCGGGGTGCGCAGGAACGGCACGCCGCGCTCGGCCATGGTGGCGACGGAGTGCACCGCGTCCTCGGCGGCGAAGGCGACGTGCTGGACTCCGGCGCCGCCGTGGCCGGCCAGGAAGGAGGCGATCTGGCCGCCCGCGTCCGCGGTGAGCGGCTCGATCAGGGTGAGGGTGACGCTGCGGTCGGCGCTCTGCACGACGGCCGAGTCCATGCCGAGCGTGCCGACCTCGACCCGCTCCTCGAAGATCGTCCGGAAGCCGAAGACCTCGCGGTAGCGGTGCTCGGTCTTGCGCAGCTCGCCGAACGGGATCAGGACCGCGAAGTGGTCGACGGAGTGCAGGCCGACCTCGCCCTCGCCGGTCAGCGCGGCCGGGTCCGGCAGGCCGGGGATGCGGCCGGCGGGGACCTCGGGGCCGCGCTCGACCAGGGTGTGCACCACGTCGCCGAAGGCGTCGACCACCGCGGTGACGCAGCCGTCCGCGGCCTGCGGCTCGCGCAGGGCGGCGGCGCCGCGGGCGGTCAGCGTGCGGAACGCGTCGGTGGCGTCCGGCACCCGCAGGCCGAGGGCGCCCACGCCGTCGCCGTGGCGCTCCAGGTAGTCGGTGGCGGGGTGGCCGGCGGCCAGCGGCTGGGTGATCAGCAGCCGGATGCCGGACTGGCCGACCAGCGCGGACAGGCAGCGCTCGGCGATGTCGCCGCGCTCGGTCGGCGGGACGAGCAGCTCGAAACCGTACTCCGTGGTCAGCTTGGCGGTCTCGGCGCCCAGGTCGGCCACGTAGAACTCGACGTGGTCCAGCTCGACGGGGATCGGGGTGACGGCGGGCGAGGAACGGTCGGTCATCTGAGGAGCTCTCTCGTGAGGAGGAACGGGAGGGTGCTGAGGGGCGATCGGGCGGGCGGACGTGCTCGGCGGTGCGGGTGCGCGCGGCGGTGGTACGGGAGTTCACGTGGTGCGGAGTTCGGGCGGGCGGGCCGGTGGGCCCGCCGGGGCCGGTCAGGTGGGCTGGAGGTCCTTGGCGTCCTCCGGCTCGGCCGGGCCGTCGCCCTCGGACGCGTCCTCGGGCTCCGGCGGCTCCGTCGGGGCCTCCGGCTTGCCGATCAGGTGGGCGGCCGCGAGCAGCGCGCCGACCACCATCACGCCCAGCACCACCCGGAAGTCCAGGGCGGCCACCAGACCGGAGCCGACACCCACGGCCAGCGCCTGCGGCGCGGTGAGCGAGAGGTTGACGGCCGCCTGGGCGCGCCCCATCAGCTGCGGCGGGGTGGACGCCTGGGCGGCGGTGGCGAGCCCGACCAGGGCGGCCGGGATGCCCGCGCCCGCGATCACCAGGCCGGCCGACACCACGTACAGCGACGGGGCCAGCAGCAGGACGATGCCGAGGCCGAACACCGCCGATCCCGCCATGACCGTCCGTCGCGGTCCGAGCCGGCCGATCAGCAGGCCGCCGACCACCGAGCCGACCAGCGCGCCGACCGCCTCGGTGGTCTCCAGGACGCCGAGGAACTGCGGCGAGCGGTGCAGCCCGTGCTGGGTCAGCGCGAACAGCACCGGCTGGAGCAGGCTCAGCACGAAGCCGGCGCCGGCGGTGGCCACCACCAGCGGCCGCAGCCCGACCGAACCGCGCAGGTGGACGAAGCCCGCCAGCACCTCGGTGCGCCAACGCAGGCCCGAGGGCTCCGGCTTGACCTCCGCCACCCGCAGGGTGAGGAAGCTCAGTGCCGCCAGCAGCAGCACGGCGAGGTCGGCCACGGCCACCACGTGCCCGCCGAACCAGCCGTAGAGCCCGGAGCCGAGCAGCGGTGCCACCAGCGTGGTGCCCGCCCGGGCGCTCTGGGTCAGTCCGGCCGCCGCGCCGAAGTCCTGACGCTCCGTCAGGATGCTGCGCAGTAGCGCGCTCTGCGCCGGGGCCAGGACGGCCCCGGCCAGACCGCAGACCGTGGCGGTGCAGTAGATGATCCAGACCGTGTCCCGGCCGTCGACCAGCAGCAGCGGCAGCAGCGACACCGCCACCGCCAGGTTGACCCCGACCAGCAGCGGCTTGCGCCGGACCCGGTCGGCGAGCAGGCCGCCGAGCGGCAGCAGCAGCAGGGGCGCGGAGAAGCAGAACAGCACCAGGCCGGCGGCGGAGTTGCTGCCGGTCAGCACCTTGGCCCAGATGCCGAGGGCGATGGAGAGGGCGCTGTCACCGAGGACGGACAGGGTCTGCCCGGCGAGGTAGCGCCGGAACTCCGGGCGGGCCAACAGCGGGTGCATGGCGGTTCCTTCGCTGCGCCGACGGCGCTTCGGGGTGTGCGGGGGTGTGCGGTGGAACGGGGTGGTGCGGGGGCCGTGCGGTGGTGCGGTGGAACAGGGCCGTGCGGTGGTGCGCCGGTGCCGGGGCGCCCGCCGGCGCCCCGGGTGCCCGGGGTGCGCCCTGACGCACGCGGGGTGCTCAGGGCGCCGGGCGGTTCAGGGCGCGACGGGGTGGGCCGGGGCGAGCGGTGCGACGGCGGCGAAACCCTCGATCACCGCGTCGTTGGCGTCCTTCTCGCCGATGGCGACCCGGATGCCCCGGCCGGGGTAGTACCGGACGGCGACGCCCAGGCGCTCCAGCTCCGCGCGCAGCGGGAGCTGGTCGCCGGGGGCGTCGACCCACAGGAAGTTGGTGACGCTGGGCGCCACCGTCCAGCCGAGCCGCAGCAGTTCGGCCTCGGTGCGCTCCCGCTCCGCGGCGATCTCGGCGATCCGGCGCGCCATCTCGTCCTCGGCGGCGACGGCCGCGAGCAGGCCCGCCTCCTGGAGCCGGTTCACCGCGTACGGCACCTGGTGGTCCCGCACCCGCCGGGCCACCGACTCCTCCGCCAGCGCGTAGCCGATCCGCAGCGCGGCGATGCCGTGGGACTTGGACAGGGTGCGCAGCACCACCAGGTTCGGCCACTCGGCGATCCGGGCCGGCACGTCCGGGGCCTGCCAGTCCCGGGCGAAGTCGACGTAGGCCTCGTCGAGCAGGATCAGCGCGGTGGACGGCACCTGGCGGAAGAACTCCGTCAGCTCGGCCCAGGAGTAGACCGTGCCGGTCGGGTTGTGCGGATTGCACAGCACGACGATCCGGGTGCGCTCGTCCATCCGCTCGGCCATCGCCGCCAGGTCGTGCCGGGCGTCGGGGCCGAGCGGGACCGGCCGGGCCTCGGCCCGGGCGATCTCGCAGAACAGCGGGTACGCGTCGAAGCAGGGATCCGAGTGCACCACGTTGTCGCCGGGCTCGACCACCGTGTGGAAGAGGTCCAGCGCCACGCCCGCCGAGCCGTGGCCGACCACGACCTGGCCGGCCGGGACGCCCTGCCAGTCGGCGACGATCCCGGCGATCCGCTCCGGCCGGAAGTCCGGGTAGCGGTGCAGGTCGGCACTGGCCCCGGCCAGCGCGGCCAGCACCGACGGCAGCGGCGGGTACGGGTGCTCGTTCTGTGCCAGCAGGTGTCTGGCGGTCGACGGGGCGGCCATCAGTCGGCCTGGAGGACGTAGAGCCAGGAGTGCGGGGTGGCCAGCGCCTCGACGCGGTCGATCCGCAGGCCGGCGTCGGTGAAGAGGGTTTCGTAGGTGGCCTTGGTGTGCAGCGGGACGCCCATCATCGCGTGCGCCAGCTCGAAGCCGACCGAGAAGACCGGCTGGGCGCCGTCGGAGGTGCCCGGGTCGCGCAGCATGGTGTCGCCGAGGACGAAGGTGCGGGCCTTCGGGAAGGCCTCCCGCATCCGGGTGAAGATCGAGGAGCGGGTGGCCGGGTCGGCCAGCAGGTCGTGCAGCAGGAAGAAGCTCATCACGGTGTCGACCTCGGCCACCTCGGCGGCCTCGGCGTCGTTGTCGATCTGGGTGCCGAGCAGGCCCAGGACGTCCGCGCGGACGGCGGTGACCCGGTCCTGCATGCCGGCCTCGACGATGTCGCGGCGGGCGATGTCGGTGGCCGGGCGGCTGATGTCGATGCCCAGGCCCCGGGTGCCCTCGCGCTGCGAGACCACGCGGCGCACCCGGGCGGAGGTGCCGGAACCCAGGTCGGCGATGGTGCGGAAGTCGATCCCGTTGAGCACGTCGGTCAGCTGCGCGGCGAACAGCGACTGGTCGCACTGGGCGGAGCCGAGGGCGACCATCGCCTCGTCGCGGAAGACGTCCTGGTCGTAGCGGTGGGTGCCGGCGCTCAGGTGGCCGGCGCGGCCGAACACGTCGTGGTAGCCGCCGACGGCCCAGGTGAAGTAGCCGCGCGCGGCGGCGATCTCCAGGCCCGCCTCGGTGGGCAGGTAGGCGTCGCCGTCGGCCTTGAGGTAGCCGTAGTCGGCGGCGGCGCGCAGCACGGCCTCGGTACGGGCGGTGTCGCCGGCCCGGGCGGTGGCCTCGGCGGCCGAGAGCGGCTCGCCGCGCCCGATCGTCTCCAGCAGGCCGATCCGGTCCAGCGCGAAGATCACGTTGGCGGCGATGAAGCCGTTGTAGGCGTCGGTCGAGGTGATCGGCGACGGGGTGATGCCACGCCAGGTGTCGGGGATGGCCGCAGTGGTCATGGTGGTGTCCGTTTCTCCGTGGGCGGGCCGGGTGCGGCCCGCGTGGTGTGCGCAGGTCGGTCGCCTGCGGTCGGTAGGGGTGTCGAGTCGGTGGTGCGGGCGGGTCAGGGAGTCAGGTGGGCGGCGAGCACCGGGCCGATGACGGCGAGCGCTTCGGAGCCCGTCATCGCGCCGTGGGTGCTCGGCACCTCGTGGACGTCGAGCCGACCGCCCAGGTGCGGGCGCCAGCTCTCCGGGTCGGGGGCGTCGGCCGGCCGGTCCTTGGCGGCGGTGAAGAACACCGCGTCGCCGTCGTAGCCGGGCAGCGGGAGTTCGTGGGACAGCTCGGCGTTGGACTGGAAGACCGAGACCACCCGGGCCACCCCGGCGCCGCTGAGGCCGGCGAGCGGGCCCTCGTCGCCCCGGACGAGCGCGGCGTAGCCGTCCTCGTCCGCGGGCCAGGCGGTGATCTCCCCGGCCGGGTGGCCGAGCGAGTCGAGGATCACCGCGAGCTGCGCCGGGTCGTCCCGCCACTGCTCGGGCCCCGGCTCGCCGGTGCCCGGGTAGGCGTCCAGCAGGGCCAGCAGCCGGACCTCCTCGCCCTGTTCGCGCAGCAGCGCGGCGATCGCGTGGGCGACGGCCCCGCCGAAGGACCAGCCGAGCAGGGCGTACGGGCCCTCGGGGCGCACGGAGCGGATCTGCGCCAGGTAGGTGCGGGCCAGGTCCTCGACCGAGGCCGGGTGCGCGGTCGGGTCGGCCAGGCCGGGGGCCTGGAGTCCGTAGATCGGCTGCTCGGCGTCGAGGTGGCGCAGCAGGCCGGTGTAGACCCAGCTGATGCCGGCGGCCGGGTGGACGCAGAACAGCGGCGGGCGCGAGCCGCGGGTGCGGATCGGCAGCAGGACGGGGAAGCTCTCGGCGGCCGGGCCCTGGGCGAGCCGCTCGGCCAGCCGGGCGACGGTCGGCGCCTCGAACAGCGTGCGGACGCCGATCTCCTCGCCCTCGCCGACCAGTTCGCGCAGGCCCGCGACCAGCCGGCTGGCCAGCAGCGAGTGCCCGCCCAGCTCGAAGAAGTTGTCGTCCACGCCGACCTTCTCCAGCCCGAGCAGATCGGCGAACAGGCCGCAGAGCAGTTCCTCCCGGGGCGTCGCGGGCGCCCGTCCGGAGCCGAGCCAGGCGGTGTCGGGGGCCGGCAGGGCCTTGCGGTCGACCTTGCCGTTGGCGGTCAGCGGCAGGGCGTCCAGGGCGACGATCGCCGAGGGCACCATGTAGTCCGGCAGGGTCGCGCCGACGTGGGCCCGCAGGGCGGCCTGGTCGACCGCGTGCCCGGGGTGGGCGACGGCGTAGCCGACCAGCCGGCGGTCGCCCGGGCGGTCCTCCCGGACCAGCACGAACGCCTGGGCGAGGGAGGGGTGCCGGGCGAGCACGGCCTCGATCTCGCCGGGCTCGATCCGGAAGCCGCGGATCTTGACCTGGTGGTCGGTGCGGCCCAGGTACTCCAGGGTGCCGTCGGCCTGGCGGCGGACCAGGTCGCCCGAGCGGTACATCCGGCTGCCGGGGGTGCCGTACGGGTCGGCGACGAAGCGCTCGGCGCTCTGGCCCGGCCGGTTGAGGTAGCCGCGGGCCAGGCCGGCGCCCGCGATGTACAGCTCGCCCTCGACCCCGGCCGGGACGGGCTGGAGCGCCGCGTCCAGGACGTAGAGCCGGGTGTCCGGCACGGGCCGGCCCATCGGCGGGGCGGTCCGGCCGCTGAGCGGGCTGCTCATGCTGGCGCAGACGGTCGACTCGGTCGGGCCGTAGGCGTTGACCATCCGCAGCCGGGCCGACCAGTGCTCGACCAGGTCGGGCGGGCAGGCCTCGCCGGCGACCACCAGGGTACCGCCCTGCGGCAGCGCGTCCGGGGCCAGCACGGCGAGCGCGGTCGGCGGCAGGGTCAGGTGGGTGACGCCCTGTTCGGCGATCAGGTCGGTCAGCGAGGGGCCGGGCAGCAGTTGGTCGGCGTCGCCGAGGACGGCCCGGGCGCCGGTGAGCAGGGCCATGCCCAGCTCCCAGACGGCCGCGTCGAAGGACGGCGAGGCGAACAGCAGCACCCGGCTGTCGGGGGTGACGGCCAGGCCCCGGCGCTGGCCCTCCACCATGGCGGCGAGGCCGGTGTGGGTGACCACCACGCCCTTGGGGCGGCCGGTGGAGCCCGAGGTGTAGATGACGTACGCGGCCGAGTGCGGGGTGATCGCGGTGCCGGTGAGGTCGTGCGCCGGGTGGCCGGAGGCGTCCAGGTCCTCGATCAGCAGCCGCGGGACGGTGCTGTCGGCGAGCAGGCCGTCGGCCAGCGCCTTGCTGGTGAGGACCAGCGCGGGCCGGGCGTCGTCCAGCATGTAGGCGATCCGGTCGGCCGGGTAGCGCGGGTCCAGCGGCTGGAAGACCGCGCCGGCCTTGAGTACGGCGAGCTGGGCGACGATCAGCTCGATCGAGCGTTCCAGGGCGATCGCGACGAACCGCTCGGGGCCCGCGCCGTGCTCGATCAGCAGCCGGGCGAAGCGGTTGGCGCGCTCGTTGAGTTCGCCGTAGGTGACCTGCTCGGTGCCGAAGGAGAGCGCGACGGCGTCCGGGCGGGCGGCGGCCTGCGCCTCGAAGAGCGCCGGGAAGGTGCCGGGCGGGAGGTCCTCCCGGGTGTCGTTCCAGCCGGTGAGCAGCTGCTCGCGCTCCTCGGGCGCCAGCACCTCGACGCGGCCCACGGACTGGTCCGGGTCGGCCAGCACCGCGCGCAGGACGCGCTCGAAGCGGGCGGCCGTCGCCTCGGCGGTGGACCGGTCGAACAGGTCGACGGCGTACTCCACCGTCAGGCCCAGCCCGGCGGGCGCGCCGTCCGCGTCGAAGCTCTCGCTGAAGGCGAAGGTCAGGTCGAACTTGGCGAGGTCGGAGTCCAGTTGCTCGACCCGGCCGGGCAGGCCGCCGAGGCTGATCCCCCCGGCCTCGCCGCCGGAGGTCAGCATCACCTGGCACAGCGGGTGGCGGGCGGTCGAGCGCACCGGGTTGAGCAGCTCGACCAGCCGCTCGAAGGGCACGTCCTGGTGTTCGAAGGCGTCCAGGGTGCCGACCCGGACGCGCTCCACCAGTTCCCGGAAGCTCGGGTCGCCGGAGGTGTCGGTGCGCAGCACCAGGGTGTTGACGAAGAACCCGACCAGGTCCTCCAGCGCCTCGTCGGTGCGCCCGGCCACCACGGTGCCGATCGGCAGGTCGGTGCCCGCGCCGATCCGGCTCAGGGTGGTGGCCAGCGCGGCCTGCATCACCATGAACACGCTGGCCCGGCTCCGCTGCGCCAACTCGGCCAGGGAGGCGTGCAGTGCGGCGTCCGTCCGGAGTTCCACCGCGGCGCCCCGGCGGCTGGGGGCGGCGGGGCGGTGGCGGTCGAAGGGGAGCGTCAGCTCCTCCGGGAGGTCGGCCAGCGTGCGCTGCCAGTAGGCGAGTTGCTCGCTCAGCAGGGCGCTGGGCCGCTCGTCGGTGCCGAGCAGCTCGTGCTGCCACAGGGTGTAGTCGGCGTACTGGACCGCGAGCGGCCGCCAGTCGGGGGCGGCGCCGGCGAGGCGGGCCCCGTACGCCTCGGCGAGGTCGCGCAGCAGCGGGACCACGGACCAGCCGTCGGTGGCGATGTGGTGCATCAGCACCAGCAGGACGTGCTCCTCGCCGGGCAGCGAGAGCAGGGTGGCGCGCACCGGCAGGTCGCGGGCGAGGTCGAAGACCTGCGACCCGGCCTCGGCCAGCGCCCGCGCGAGCTCCTCCTCGCTGTCCACCGGCACGGTGTGCAGCGGGAGTTCGGGGGTCTCCAGGAGCAGCTGGTGCGGCTGCCCGTCGGTGGTCGGGTAGACGGTGCGCAGCACCTCGTGGCGGTCGAGCACGTCCGCCAGGGCCGTGCGGAGCGCGTCGGCGTCGACCGGTCCGGTCAGCCGGACCGCGCACGGGGTGTTGTAGAGCGCACTCGGGCCCTCGAACTGGTCGATGAACCAGAGGCGTCGCTGCGCCGGGGAGAGCGGGACGCGCTCGGGCCGCTCGACCGGCCGCAGGGCCGGACGGGCGGCGCCCGGGGCGGGCAGGACGGCGGCCAGCGCGGCCACGCTGGGGGCGTCGAACAGGGCCCGGACGGGCAGTTCGGCGCCGAGCGCGGTACGGACGCGGCTGACCAGCTTGGTGGCGAGCAGTGAGTGGCCGCCCAGGTCGAAGAAGCTGTCGTCGATCCCGATCCGGTCCAACCCGAGGACGTCGGTGAACAGTTCGCACAGCGCCCGCTCGGTGTCGGTGCGCGGGGCGCGGCCCTCGCCGGTCCCGGTCCAGTCGGGGGCGGGCAGGGCGCGGCGGTCGACCTTGCCGTTGGCGGTCACCGGGAGGGCGTCGAGGACGACCACGGCGGCCGGGAGCATGTAGCTGGGCAGGCTGTCGGCGACGGCGGCGCGCAGCTCGGCGGGATCGCCCTCGCCGGTGGCGTACACCACCAGGCGCTTGTCGCCCGGCTGGTCCTCGCGGACCACGGCGAAGGCCTGGCCGACGGCCGGGAGGGCGGTGAACGCGCCCTCCACCTCGCCGAGTTCGATCCGGAAGCCGCGGATCTTGACCTGGTCGTCGGCCCGGCCGAGGAACTCCAGGACGCCGTCGGCGGTCCAGCGGACCAGGTCGCCGGTGCGGTACATCCGGCTGCCGGGCTCGCCGAACGGGCAGGCCGTGAAGCGCTCGGAGGTCAGGCCGGGGCGCCCGACGTAGCCGCGGGCCAGGCCGGCCCCGGCGAGGTACAGCTCGCCGGCCACGCCGGCCGGCACCGGCCGCAGCGCGGTGTCCAGCACGTACGGCCGGGTGTTGTTCAGCGGGCTCCCGATCGGGACCACGGCGGGGACGGGCTCGCCCGGGCTCATGGTGAAGGTGGTCTTGATGGCGGTGGTCTCGGTGGGCGCGTACACCGCGACCACGTCGGTGTCCGGGCAGGCCCGGTGGAGCCGGCGCACGGACTCCGGCGGGACGACGTCGCCGCCGGTCCACACCTGCCGGACGTTGCGGAAGGCGGCCGGGTTCTCGTCGGCCATCAGCCGCAGCAGGCCGGACGGGGCCTGGACCAGGGTCACCTCGTGGGTGGTGATGGTCTCGGCGAGGCGGCGGATGTCCAGCTCGCCGGGGTCGGCGAGGACGATCGCCCCGCCGGTGACCAGCGGCGCCCAGATCTCGGTGGTGGAGGCGTCGAAGGCGGTGGGCGAGTGCAGCAGCACGCGCTCGTGGTGCCCGGCCCGGAAGTGCGGGTTGCCCAGCAGGTCCACCACGTTGCGGTGGGTGACGGCGACGCCCTTGGGCACCCCGGTGGAGCCCGAGGTGTACATCACGTAGACCAGCTGGCCGGGCAGGACCGGCACGGCCGGGTTGCCCGCCGCGGGGGCCTCGGCGAGCAGCGCCGCGGTGACCTCGACGGTGGCGAAGCCCTCGGTGGCGAGCACCGGATGGCCCTGGTGGGCGGGGTCGACGAGCAGCAGGCCGGTACGGGTGTCGGCGAGGATGTGCTGGAGGCGGTCCAGCGGGTAGCGGTCGTCCAGCGGGACGTAGGTGCCGCCGGCCTTGGCGATGGCGAGGACGGCGGTGAGCAGTCCGGCGGAGCGCTCCATCAGGACCGCGACCGGCTGTTCGGTGGTCAGGCCGCGCTCCAGCAGCAGGGCGGCGAGCCGGTTGGCGCGGTCGTTCAGCTCGGTGTAGTCGAGCCGCTCGGTGTCGGAGACCAGGGCGAGGGCGTCGGGGGTGGCGGCGGCCCGGGCCTCGAACAGCCGGGGCAGGCTCCGCTCGTCGACCGGCGCGGCCGGCCCGTTCCAGCCGGTGAGCAGCTGCTCGCGCTCGGCCGGGTCGAGGATCTCGATGCCGCCGATCGGCGCGTCCGGGGCGGCCGCGGCGGCGCGCAGCACGCGCACCAGCCGTTCGGCGAGGGAGACGGCGGTGGCGTGGTCGAAGAGGTCGGCGGCGTAGTCGACGGCGGCGCGCACGCCCAGGCAGGTGCCGTCGGGGGCGAGCCGCTCGACGAAGTTGAAGTTGAGGTCGAACTGGGCCTGCGCCTCGCCGACCTCGACCGGGGTGCCCGTCGCGGCGCCGAAGGCGAGGTCGTCGGCCCGCTCCGCGTTCAGGGTGACGACGGTCTGGAAGAGCGGGTGGCGGGCGGGGGTGCGGGTGGGGTTGAGGTGTTCGACCAGCCGCTCGAAGGGGATGTCCTGGTGGTCGTAGGCGTCGAGGTTGGCGCGCCGGACCCGGTCCAGCAGCTCGTGGAAGCTCGGGTCTCCGGACGTGTCGGTGCGCAGCAGCAGGGTGTTGACGAAGAAGCCGACCAGGTCGTCGAGCGCTTCGTCGGTGCGGCCGGCGACGGGGGTGCCGAGCGGCAGGTCGGTGCCCGCGCCGAGGCGGGTGTAGAGGGTGGCGACCGCGGCCTGCAGTGCCATGAACAGGCTGGCGTGCCGGCCCGAGGCCAACTCGGTGAGCGCGCCGTGCAGTTCGGCGTCGAGCTCGAAGTCGGCGGCGCCGCCGCGGCGGCTCGGCCGACCCGGGCGCGGACGGTCGTACGGGAGTGCCAGCTCCTCCGGCAGGCCGGACAACTCCTTCTGCCAGTGGGCGAGTTGCAGGGAGACGACGCTCTCCGGGTCGTCCTCCTCGCCGAGCAGTTCGCGCTGCCAGAGGGTGTAGTCGGCGTACTGCACCGGCAGCGGCTCCCACTGCGGCTCGGTGCCGGCCAGCCGGGCCCGGTACGCCTCGGCGAGGTCGCGGAAGAGCGGGCCGACCGACCAGCCGTCGCTGGCGATGTGGTGCGTCAGCAGCAGCAGGACGTGCTCGTCCGGCGCGGGCAGGGCGTACAGCCAGGCCCGGACGGGCAGGTCGGCCGCGAGGTCGAAGACCTGCCCGGCGGCCTCGTGCATCAGCGCGTGCAGCTCGGCCTCGTCGGCGACCGGAACCCGGTGCAGCGGCGGGCGCCCCTCGGTGAGGATGTGCTGGTGGGGCTGGCCGTCGGTGGTGGGGAAGACGGTGCGCAGCACCTCGTGCCGGTCCACCACGTCGCCGAGCGCCCCTTCGAGGGCGGCGGCGTCGAGCCCGCCGGTCAGCCGGAGGGCGAACGGAGTGTTGTAGAGGGCGCTCGGTCCCTCGAACTGTTCGATGAACCAGAGCCGCTGCTGGGCGAACGACAACGGGATCAAGGTCTGCCTCCGACTGGCGACGTACGGCTGTTGTGGCTGGTGGGGCTGCTCTGTCCGGTAGGGCGGAGCGGTCGTGCGGCCGGGGCGGGGCGCGCCCCGTGGGGGGGCCCCCTCCCCCCCCCCGGCAGGCCCTGGGTGAGGGGGGCCGCCAAGGCCCCCGGGGCCGGGGGGGCG
>NZ_JBSHBN010000080.1:424-14119 GCF_053612025.1 Kitasatospora sp. NPDC054768 | reverse complement strand
GCCCGCTCGGACGGGCTTTGCGGGGTGGGGGGGCCGGTGCCGCCGTGGGCCGGGCGGGCGCCGCGGGCGGCTGGGGCCCGCCCATAGGGCGGGCCCCGCGTCCCGCCGCCGGTCAGGCCTGGCTTCCGGGGCGCCGCATCGGCCGCAGGGCCGGGCGGGCCTTCTTCGGTGCCGGCGCCGCTTCGCCGCCGGGCAGGACGGCGGCGAGGGCGGCCACCGTGGGTGCGTCGAACAGCGTGCGGATCGGCAGCTCCGCGCCGAGGGTGGCGCGGATGCGGCTGACCAGCCGGGTGGCGAGCAGGGAGTGGCCGCCGAGGTCGAAGAACCGGTCGTCGATGCTGACCGTCGGCACGCCCAGCACCTCGGCGAACAGGGCGCAGAGCTCCCGCTCGCGCTCGGTGCGCGGGGCGCGGCCCTCGGCCGCCCCGGCGTACTCGGGCGCGGGCAGGGCCCGGCGGTCGACCTTGCCGTTGGCCGTCACCGGCAGGCTGTCCAGGACGACCACGGCGGCCGGGAGCATGTAGCCGGCGAGGCGGTCCGCGACGAAGGCGCGCAGTTCGCCGTCGGTGGCCTTGCCGGTGGCGTACACCACCAGGCGCTTGTCGCCCGGCTGGTCCTCGCGGACCACCGCGAGCGCCTGGCCGACGCCCTCGTGGGCGGTGAACGCGGCCTCCACCTCGCCGAGTTCGATCCGGAAGCCGCGGATCTTGACCTGGTCGTCGGCCCGGCCGAGGAACTCCAGGACGCCGTCCGCGGTCCACCGGGCGAGGTCGCCGGTGCGGTACATGCGGCTGCCCGGCCCGTCGAAGGGACAGGCGACGAAACGCTCGGCGCTGAGCGCCGGACGGCCGACGTAGCCGCGGGCCAGGCCGGCCCCGGCGATGTACAGCTCGCCCGCCACGCCGGCCGGCACCGGCTGCAGACCGGCGTCCAGCACGTACAGCCGGGTGTTGGCCAGCGGACGCCCGATCGGCACCGTGCTCGGCACCGCGGCGGCGTCGGGCATCGGGTACTGGGTGGCGCACAGGGTGGTCTCGGTCGGCCCGTACAGGGCCCGCACCGCGATGCCCGGGACGGCCTCCAGCACCCGGCGCACGGCCGGGGCGGAGACCACGTCCCCGCCGGTCAGCACCTCGCGCACGCCGGCGAAGATGTCCGGGTCCTCCTCCGCGATGACCCGGAAGAGACCGGCGGTGACGTGCACGTGGGTGAGCGCGTGGACCCGGACCAGCTCCCGGATGGCGGCCGCGTCCAGGTCGCCCTGCGGCGCGACGACCACCTGGCCGCCGGAGAGCAGCGGCACCCAGATCTCGTAGGTCGAGGCGTCGAAGGCGTGCGGCGCGTGGAACAGCACCCGCAGGCCCTCGTCGTGCCGCCAGCACGGGTCGGTGGCGAGCTGCACCACGTCCCGGTGGCTGATCGCGATGCCCTTGGGCTCCCCGGTGGAGCCCGAGGTGAACATCACGTACGCGAGCTGCTCCGGGTGGGGCGCGGCCCGGTGGGCGCGCCGCTCGCGCGGACCGTCGAACCAGCCCGCGGTGAGCGGCAGGACGGGGCAGGGGGCGTCGGCGGCGAGCGGGTGGTCGCGGTGGGCCGGGTCGACCAGGACGAGGGCCGCGGCCGTCTCGGCGGTGATCCCGCGCAGCCGCTCGGCCGGGTGGCGGTCGTCCAGCGGGACGTAGGTGCCGCCCGCCTTGGCCACCGCGAGGATCGCCGTCAGCAGGTCGGCGGAGCGGTCCATCAGCAGGACCACCGGCGTCTCGGTGCCGACCCCGGCGTCGGCCAGGCGGGCCGCCAGGTGCTCGGCCCGGGAGTCCAGCTCGGCGTAGCTGAGGGTGCCGTCCTGCGAGACCACGGCCGGAGCGTCGGGGGTGGCGGCGGCCCGGGCCTCGAACAGTTCCGGCAGGGTCGCGTCCGGGACGGGCGCGGCGGTGTCGTTCCAGCCGGTGAGCAGCTGCTCGCGCTCGGCCGGGTCGAGGATCTCGATGCCGCCGATCGGCGCGTCCGGGGCGGCCACGGCGGCGCGCAGGACGCGCAGCAGCCGCTCGCCGAGGGCGGCCACGGTGGCGTGGTCGAAGAGGTCGACGGCGTACTCGACCGCCACCGTCAGGCCCGCCTGCGGGCCCTGCTCGGTGAAGCGGAAGGACAGGTCGAACTTGGCCACGTCCAGCTCGAAGGGGTGCTCCGCGCAGCCCAGGTCGCCGAAGGCGTCCGGCACCGTGACCCGGCCCTCCAGCGCCACCAGGGTCTGGAAGAGCGGGTGGCGGGCGGGGGTGCGGGTGGGGTTGAGCTGTTCGACCAGCCGCTCGAAGGGGATGTCCTGGTGGTCGTAGGCGTCCAGGTCGGTGCGGCGGACCCGGTCCAGCAGCTCCCGGAAGCTCGGGTCGCCGGAGGTGTCGGTGCGCAGCAGCAGGGTGTTGACGAAGAACCCGACCAGGTCGTCGAGCGCCTCGTCGGTGCGCCCGGCCACCACGGTGCCGATCGGCAGGTCGGTGCCCGCGCCGAGACGGGTGTAGAGGACGGCGACCACGGCCTGCAGCGCCATGAACAGGCTGGCGTGCTGCGTCGCCGCCAACTCGCCGAGAGCGCGGTGCAGTTCGGCGTCGACGGCGACCTCCACCAGGCCGCCGCGGTGCCCCGGAACGGCCGGGCGCGGACGGTCGTAGGGGAGCGCCAGCTCCTCCGGGGTGTCGGCCAGGGCCCGCTGCCAGTAGGCGAGTTGCTCGGTCAGCAGGGCGCTGGGCCGCTCGTCGGTGCCGAGCAGTTCGCGCTGCCAGAGGGTGTAGTCGGCGTACTGCACCGGCAGCGGCTCCCACTGCGGCTCGGTGCCGGCCAGCCGGGCCCGGTACGCCTCGGCGAGGTCGCGGAAGAGCGGGCCGACCGACCAGCCGTCGCTGGCGATGTGGTGCATCAGCACCAGCAGGACGTGCTCGTCGTGCGGCAGCGACAGCAGGGTGGCGCGCACCGGCAGGTCGCGGGCGAGGTCGAAGACCTCCTCGCCGGCCGCGGACAGCGCGGCCCGCAGCTCCTCCTCGTCGGCCACCGTGACGTGCCGCAGGGCGAGTTCGGCGGCCTCGGTGACGAGCTGGTGCGGGCGGCCGTCGACGGTCGGGAGGACGGTGCGCATGATCTCGTGCCGCCGCACCACGTCCCGGACCGTCCGCTCCAGGGCGGGCAGGTCGACGGCGCCGGTGAGCCGGACCGCGACGGGGGTGTTGTAGAGCGCGCTCGGTCCCTCGAACTGCTCGATGAACCACAGGCGTTGCTGGGCGGAGGAGAGCGGCACGCGCTCGGGGCGCTCGGCCGGCCGCAGGGCCGGACGGGCCGTCGCGGAGTCGGGCAGCGCGGCGGCCAGCAGGGCCACCGTCGGGTTGTCGAAGAGCGTGCGGATCGGCAGTTCGGCGCCGAGGCCGGCGCGGATGCGGCTGACCAGCTTGGTGGCGAGCAGCGAGTGGCCGCCGCGGTCGAAGAAGTTGTCGTCGATGCTGATCCGGACCAGCCCGAGGACCTCGGCGAACAGCCCGCACAGGGCCTGCTCGGTGGCGTTGCGCGGCTCGCGCCCGCCGTCGGCGCCGTTGTAGTCGGGCGCGGGCAGGGCCTTGCGGTCCACCTTGCCGTTGGGGTTCACCGGCAGCTCGTCGAGGACGACGATCGCGGCGGGCAGCATGTAGCCGGGCAGCCGCTCGGTGACGAAGTCGCGCAGCTCGTCGGCCCGCACCTCGCCGGTGACGTAGGCGACCAGGCGCTTGTCGCCCGGCTGGTCCTGGCGGACCGCCACGCAGACCTGGCCGACGGCCGGGTGGGCGGTGAACGCGGCCTCCACCTCGCCGAGTTCGATCCGGAAGCCGCGCAGCTTGACCTGGTCGTCCGCTCGACCGACGAACTCCAGTTCGCCGGCGGGGGTCCAGCGCACCACGTCGCCGGTGCGGTACATCCGGCTGCCGGGCTCGCCGAACGGGCAGGCCGTGAAGCGCTCGGAAGTCAGGCCGGGGCGCCCGACGTAGCCGCGGGCCATACCGGTGCCGCCGATGTACAGCTCGCCGGCCACGCCGACCGGCACCGGGCGCAGCCCGGCGTCCAGCACGTACAGCCGGTTGTTGGGCAGCGGCCGGCCGATCGGCACGACGGCGGGCACCTCGGCGGCCGAGGTCATCGGGAAGTGCGTCGCGAAGGTGGTCGTCTCGGTCGGCCCGTAGACGTTGACCAGCCGCAGCCCGGGGCAGGTGTCCAGGACCCGCCGCATGGCGACCGGCGAGGCGATGTCCCCGCCCGTCCACACCTCGTGCAGCCCGGCGAAGGTCTCCGGGGCCTCGGCGGCCAGCACGTTGAACAGGCCGACGCTGATCCAGGCGGAGGTGGTCCGCTCGTGGCCGATCACCGCCGCCAGCTCGGCGATGCCGAGCCGGCCGGCCGGGGCGATCACCAGCTGGCCGCCGGCGAGCAGCGGGGTCCAGATCTCGTAGGTGGAGGCGTCGAAGGCGGAGGGGGCGTGCACCGGCAGCCGCTCGTGGCCGCCGCCGGTGAACTGCCCGCCGAGCGCGAGGTCCACCACCGCGCGGTGGGTGATGGCGATGCCCTTGGGCACGCCGGTCGAGCCGGAGGTGTGCATCACGTACACCAACTGGTCGGCGTGCTGCGGCAGTCCGAGGTTCTCGGGGTGTTCCCCGGCGTGCGGGTCGAGCACCGTCAGCCCGGCCAGCGCGGGGTGCTCGCGGTGCGCGGCGTCGGCCAGCACCAGCCCGGCCCCGGCGTCCGCGAGGACGGTCCGCAGCCGGTCCGTCGGCTGGGCGTCGTCCAGCGGCACGTAGAGGCCGCCGGCCTTGAGCACCGCCAGGATCGCCACCACCTGGGCGGCCGAGCGGTCGATCATCAGCGCGACCGGCGTCTCCCGGACGACCCCGGCCTCGACCAGCCGCAGCGCCAGGCCGTTGGCCCGGGCGTTGAGCTGGGCGTAGGTCAGCTCGGCGTCCTCGGCGGTGAGCGCGATCGCGTCCGGGGTCGCGGCGACCCGCGCCTCGAACAGCTCGGGCAGCGAGCCCTCCGGCAGCGGGGTGCTGGTGCCACTCCATCCGGTGATCAGCTCGGCGCGCTCCGCCGCGGTCAACACCTCGACGGTGCCGACGAGTTCGGCCGGGTCGGCGACGATCCGGTCGAGCAGGGCGAGGAAGCGGTCCAGCAGGGCGCGGGCCTCGTCGGAGGTGAAGGCGTCGGGCTGGTGGTCCAGCCGCAGCTGCAGGCCGTCGCCGGGGGTGAGGGCGAGCGCCAGCGGGTAGTGGGCGCTGTCGACGTCCTCGACCAGGTGGACGCGGGTGGCGCCGCTCGGGTCGGCGTCGTCCAGGGCGGACGGGTCCGGGTAGTTGCCGTACACCGTGACGGTGTCGAACAGGCTGCCCATGCCCGCGAGTTGCTGGATCTCGGTGAGGCTGAGGTGCTGGTGGTCCAGCAGGGCGGACTGCTCGTGCTGGAGGCGCAGCAGCAGCTGGCCCCAGCTCTCGGCCTGGTCCAGGCGCACCCGTACCGGCACGGTGTTGATGAGCAGGCCCATCATCCGCTCCACGCCCGGCAGGTCGTGCGGCCGGCCGGAGACGGTGGTGCCGAACAGCACGTCCTCGCGCCCCGTGAGCCGGGCCAGCAGCACGCCCCAGGCCGCCTGGACCAGGGTGTTGAGGGTGACGCCGTAACGGCGGGCGGTGCGGGCGAGGGCCTCGGTGGTCTCCGGGGTGAGCCCGGTGTGCAGGCGCAGCGGCAGCTGCGGGGTGGCGGCGGAGCGGCCGGGGGCGAGCAGGGTGGGCTCGTCGGCGCCGGCCAGGGCCTGGGCCCAGGCGGCGCGGGCGGCCGCGCCGTCGCGCCGGGTGATCCAGCGCAGGTACTCGCGGTACGGGGCGGCCGGGGCGAGCGGCTGCTCGAAGTACAGGGCCCACAGCTCTTCGGCGAACAGCGGGGTGGACCAGCCGTCCAGCAGGATGTGGTGGGCGGAGGCGATCAGCTGGTGGCGCCCGGGCGCGAGCCGGATCAGGGTGTAGCGCAGCAGCGGGGGGCGGTCGAGGTCGAAGCGGCGGCCGTACTCGGCGGCGGCGATCCGGGCGGCCTCCGCCGCCGGGTCGGCGTGGGCGCTCAGGTCGACGACGGTGAAGGGCAGCTCGACGCCGTCCGGGACGACCTGCACGGGCGGGCCGTCGTGCCGCTGGTGGAACGCGGCCTTGAGGTTCGGCTGGCGGGTCAGCAGCGCCTCGGCGGCGGTGCGCAGGCGGTCGGCGTCCACCGGGCCGGTGAGGTCGAAGGTCACGACCGAGGTGTAGACGTCCGCGCCGTCGGCGTCGTACGCCGAGTGGAAGGCCATGCCCTGCTGGAGCGGCGAGGTGGGCCAGACGTCGACCAGGCGGGCGGGGGCGTGGTGGGCGGCGAGCTCGTCGACCTCGCTCTGGGTGACGGCGACCAGCGGGAAGTCGGAGGGGGTGTGCCCGCCCGCGTCCGGCCGGTCGGCGTGCTCGGCGAGCGCGCCCAGCGCGGCGAACCAGGCCTCGGCGAAGGCGCGCACCCGCTCCTCGGAGAGCAGCCCGGTGGCGTAGGACCACTGGGCGACCAGCAGCGGTCCCTGCGGGGTGTCCACGGTGGTGGCGTCCAGGCCGAGCACCCGGCCGAGCGCGAGGCCGGTCGCGGCGCCCTCGGACATCGCCTCGGTGCCGGCGAGCACGTCCTCGGCGGTGACGCCCTCGGGCGCGAAGCGGCCCAGGTAGTTGAACTCGATCTGCGGGTCGGCGCAGCCGGCCAGGACGGCGGCGGTGTCCGGGTTGAGGTGGCGCAGCAGGCCGAAGCCGATGCCGTTGTCCGGCACGGCGCGCAGCTGCTCCTTCACCCGGCCGAGCGCCCGGCCGAGCCCGGGGCCGGCCGCGGTGACCTCGGACCAGTCCAGCGCCCCGGGGGCGAGCCGGACGGGGTAGACGGAGGTGAACCAGCCGGCGGTGCGGTGCAGGTCGACGCCGTCGACGATCTCCTCGCGGCCGTGGCCCTCCACGGTGACCAGCACGGCGCCGTCGGGCCCGGTGGTCTCCCGGCCGCGCCAGTGGCCGAGGGCCAGCGCCAGCCCGGTCAGCAGCACGTCGTTGACCTGGGCGTGGTAGGCGGCGGTGACCTTGGTGAGCAGCGCCCGGGTGGTCTCGGCGGGCAGCACGAGCCGCAGCAGGCCCTCGGTGGCGTAGGTGTCCGTGGCCGGGTCCAGCGGGCGGTCGCCGAGCAGCGGGTCCGGGGTGGCCAACGCGGCCTGCCAGAGCGGGAGTTCGGCGGCCCGGCGGTCGGTGTTCGCCTCGGCGGTGAGCCGCTGGGCCCAGCGGCGGAAGGAGGTGGGCACCGGCGCGAGCTCGACGGCGCGGCCCTCGCGGAGCGCGGCGAGCGCGCCGAGCAGGTCCTCCTCGACGATGCGCCAGGTGACGCCGTCCACCACCAGGTGGTGGATCACCAGCAGCAGCTGCGAGGGCGCCTGCGGACCGGCGTCGAAGCGCACGGCCTGGACCATCCGCCCGTCCTCGGGGGACAGGCGCTCGCGGGCGGCCCCGGTCTCGGCGCGCAGCGCCTCGGCGGTGGCCGGGCCCTCGACCCGGCGCAGCACGGCGTCGGCGGGGACGGCGCCGGCCTCGGGCACGTGCAGGGTCCAGGGGCGCTCGGCGAGCGGGGAGGTGCGGGCGCGGAACAGGTCGTGGTGGTCGAGCAGGGCCTGGACGGCGGCGGTCAGGTGCTCCTGCGGGGTGCCGGCGGGCAGGGTGAGCACGGTGGACTGGTAGAAGCTCTCGACCGCGCCGTGCTGGGCGGCCAGCCAGTGCACGATGGGCGTCGGCGGCACCTCGCCGAGGCCGGCGCCGGCGGGCTCGACGACGACCGGGCCCTCCAGCGGACGGGCGATCCGCGCCAGCGCCTCGACGGTCGGGGCGAGGAACACCTCGCGCGGGGTGAGCTGGAGGCCCGCGTGCCGGGCCCGGGAGACCAGCTGGATGGCCACGATGGAGTCGCCGCCGAGCTCGAAGAAGGAGTCGGTGACGCCCACCCGGGGCAGTCCCAGCACCTCGCCGAACAGCCGGACCAGGGTGTGCTCCAGCTCCCCGGCGGGGGCGCGGCCCTCCTCCTCGCCGGCGCCGAACACCGGCGCGGGCAGGGCGCGCTTGTCGACCTTGCCGTTGGGCGTGAGCGGCAGCCGGTCGAGCACCACGACGGTGGGCACCATGTGGTCGGGCAGCCGCTCGGCGCAGTACGCGCGCAGCTCGGCCGGGTCGGCGGCGCCGACGGTGTAGCCGACCAGGCGGCGCTCGCCCGGGCGGTCCTCGCGGACCAGCACCACGGCCTGGCGGACCTCGGGGTGGGCGGAGAGGGTCTGCTCGATCTCGCCGAGCTCCACCCGGAAGCCGCGGATCTTCACCTGGTCGTCGGCCCGGCCGAGGAAGTCCAGCTGGCCGTCCGGGCGGTAGCTGCCGAGGTCGCCGGTGCGGTACATCCGCTCGCCGGGCCCGCCGTACGGGTCGGCCACGAAGCGCTCGGCGGTCAGGCCGGGGCGGTTCAGGTAGCCGCGGGCCAGGTGCGGGCCGGCGAGGTACAGCTCGCCCACGGTGCCCGGCTCGACCCGGCGCAGCTGCTCGTCCAGCACGTGGATGCGCACGTCCTGGCAGGGCCGGCCGATCGGGGGCAGCTCGTCGCCGGTCAGCGGCTCGCTCATGCTGACGATGACGGTGGCCTCGGTCGGTCCGTAGCTGTTGAGCATCAGCCGGCCGCGGCCGCAGCGGGCGGCCAGCTCGCGGGAGACCGCCTCGCCGCCGCCGATCAGGGTGCGCAGCGAGGGCATCGGGAGGTCGGGCAGGGTGGAGATCATCGCGGTGGCGATGTCGGCGTGGGTGACGCCGTACTGGTCGATCAGGGCGGCCAGCGGCTCGCCGACCAGCTGGCTCTGCTCGCGCGGCAGCACCAGGGCGGCGCCGGTGGTGAGCGCCACGGACAGGTCGGAGACCGAGACGTCGAAGCTGAGCGAGGACGCCTGGAGCACCCGGCTGCCGGGGCCGACCCCGGTGGCGGCGACCTGGGTGCCGATCATGCTGGGCAGCCCGGTGTGGGTGACGGCCACGCCCTTGGGCACGCCGGTGGAGCCGGAGGTGTAGATGACGTACGCGGTGTTCAGGGCGCTCACCGGCCGGACCCGCTCGGCGGCGGTGAACGGAGTGCGGGGCCGGGCGTCGAGGTCGGCCCGGTGCTCGGCGGAGTCGAGCAGCAGCCGGGGGGCGTCGGTCGCGGGCAGCTGCCCGGCGGCCCCGGCGGTGGTGAGCACCAGGGCGGCGCGGGAGTCGGTCAGCATGTGGCGCAGCCGCTCGGCCGGGTAGGCCGGGTCGGCGGGCAGCCAGGCGGCGCCGGTCTTGGCGACGGCGAGGATCGCGGCGACCGCCTCGGGGGACTTCGGCAGCGCCAGCGCGACGACGTCCTCGGTGCCCAGGCCGCGGGCGGTCAGCACCCGGGCCAGCCGGTTGGCGCGGGCGTCCAGTTCGGCGTAGGTGAGGGTGGTGCCCTCGGCGTACAGGGCGGGGGCGTCCGGGGTGCGGGCGACCTGGGCGTCGACCAGCTCGGTGAGGGTCGGGCGGGCGGGTGCCCCTTCGGCCAGCCGGGCGGCCAGCGCGGTGGGGGTGGGGGCGTCCGCCAGGACGGGCAGCGCCAGGCGGACGCCGAACTCGGCGTGCACCCGGGCCAGCAGCCGCTCGGCGGCGGGCCGGTCGCCGCCCAGGTCGTAGAAGCCCGCCGCGGGGTCGACCGACTCCCGGCCGAGCACCTCCGCGAACAGTCGGCACAGGACCTCGGCCGCTTCCGGCCGCTGCTCGGATCTGTGCGTCTGCTGGACCCCGGACATGTGACTCTCTCCCTTGTGCGGCTGGCCCCCGCGGTGGCGGGAGCGGCGAGCTGGGTTGACCCCGGGGCGGTCGGCCCGGGGGTCGGCGGAGCGATGTTGCGGTCGTCTCGCGGTGCTGCGGTGTGCTTGGTGTGACGGCCGTGCGGCGCGGCGGTGCGGAGGGTGGGAGTGTGCCGGGGCCGTTTCGGTGCACGCGCGTAGACGTCGGACACGGGACCGCGCCGGCGGCGTGAGGGTGCGCCGCGCGGCGGTGGGGTGCTGCGGTGGTGGGGCGGTGTCGGCGGGTTCCGGCGGGGCGGTGGGCCGACGGCCGGGGGAGCGGCCGGACGGGCGGCGGCTCGGGCGCGGTACCGCGCCGGGTGAGCGGGTGGTGCGCGCTGTGCTCTGTGCTCTGCGCCGGGGCGGTGCGGCCGGGGGAGCGGCTGCTCGGCGTGGATCCCCGTGCGGAGGCCGTGTGGTCGTTCAGCCGTCCGACGGTCGGTGCGCGAAGGCCGCGATCAGTTCTCGGACAGGTGCGCGATCAGGCTCTTCGGCCGCAGATCCTGCCAGTTCTGCTCGACGTAGTCGAGGCAGTCCTGCCGTCCGGCGGCACCGAACGCCTGCTGCCAGCCGGCGGGCACCGGGCTGAAGGCCGGCCACAGCGAGTGCTGGCCCTCGTCGTTCACCAGGACGAGGTAGCTGGCCTCGGCATCCTCGAACGGGTTCGCCATCGTCGGTTCCTCTCTGTTCGGAGCTGTCTGGAGCTGTTCGGAACTGTGCGGAACGGTGCGGAGCTGTGCGGGAGGGTGAGGAGCGGGGCGGTCGAACGGAGCCGCGGCTCACGCACCCCAGCCGGAGTCCTCGCTGGGGCCGACGACGGCGGCGATGGAGACGGCAGGCAGGTGCGGCTGGGCGTGGAGTTGGAGGCCCACCACGGCGGCCAGCAGAACGGCGAGTGTCCCGAGCATCTTGTGGACGCGGACGGCAAGGCTTGGCATCGCGAATTCCTCTTCCTGAGGAGGGCGGTCTGCCCTCTTCGCTCTGAAACGCATCCTGCCGAAGGCCCAAACGTGCGTGGAAGCTCTGACTGTGATCGTGAACACGCAATGCGGGAACCGGAAGCCCGGGCAGATCGTGTCAAAAACAGACAGACATGATCCAAATCACACCCGGCACTGTCAGATCAGTGGTGGGAACTCCGATGGCGCGGGGGACATCGCAGCGCGGAGGCGGGCACCCCGGCGCGCCGCAGCGAGCCCCGGCGCAGTTCCTCCTGGACGGCCGGCCAGTCCTCGACCCACGGCCGGCCCGTCCCGGCCGGCGACTCCAGGGCGAGCGTCGCCAGGTACGCGCGCTTGAGCGCGGCCCGTTCGTCCTGCACCCGGCCCGCGGACTGCTCGATCCGGCGCAGCCGCGCGTGCAACCGCTCCAGCGCGCCCCCGCCCGTCAGCAGCCGCCGCGCCTCCGGCCCGAAACGGAAGCCGGGCGCCAGCAGCGGCCAGGCCGCCCGCCACGCCCGGAACACCTCGCGGTGGCTCGGCCCCCACTCCCGCTCGGCCAGGGACAGCCGCTCCAGCGCGGCCGCCTCGGTCGGCGCCGTACAGGTCTCGCGCAGCGCCCGGGAGAGCGCACTCCAGTCCTCGCCGGGCGCGTGCCGCAGCGCCCCGTGCAGCAGGTGGGCCACCGAACCGTGCACCACGGTACGGGGCCACTGCTCGGCCGCCGCCTCGGCCAGCACCGCGCCGGTGCCGCCGACCAGCACCCAGACCTCCCGCACCCCGCGCCCGGCCAGCCCGGCCAGCACCTGGGGCCACTGCTCCCCGTCCGCGGCCGGCCACAGGCCCAGCACCTCGCGCCGGCCCTCGACCGAGATCCCGAGCGCCAGGTGCACCAGCGGACCGCCCGAGCGGCCGCTGCGCACCGAGTCCACGAAGACCACCGGGTAGACCGGGTCGAGCCGCCGCTCGCGCCGCTCGGCGAGCTCGTCGAGCACCTGGTCGGTGATGGCCGAGACGGTCTCCCGGCTGAGCTCCACGCCGTACACCTCGGCCAGGTGCGCCACCAGTTCGCCCGAACTGAGGCCGCGCGCGGTCAGCGAGATCACCAGCCGGTCGAGCCCGGGCAGCCGCCGGGCCCGGGGGAGGACGGACTTGGGGGCGAAACTGCCCTCGCGGTCCCGGGGCACCCGCACCTCGACCGGACCGATCTCGGTGAGCAGCCGTCTGGCCCGGGCGCCGTTGCGGCCGTTGGTGCCGGTGCCGGTGCCGGACCCGCGCAGATGCTCCTGGAGTTCGAGCTCCAGGGCGCCCTCGATCAACTGCTTGGCGAAGGCCTGGAGGATCCCGCCGTCGCCCAGCAGCCGGACGGCGCCGGAGCCGACCTGTGCGGCGGCGGCCTCCGCCAACTGTCGCACCAGGCGCTGGTCCACCAGGCCGGCGAGGGCGGCGGGCGGTGTCGCCGGATCGGAATCAGCTCGCAACTGGGGGTGCCTTCCGTCTGTAGGCCGTTCCATTCACCGACCGCCCGCTCCGAACGCCCCGACGGGACGTCAGGTGCGATGGGCTGGCAATCCCCCGGTCACCGCTGCCGGGTGCGGTCGTCCTCGTGCCCGGCGGCTCCCCCGCTTGCGTGCACGCCCGACTACCGTCAGCCGATGATTTCCGCGCCCTTTGGGCGTACACTCACGGCTGTCGGAGCCCGGGGGGCGGCTTCCGAACGGCAGTCACTTCTCATCTTGCCGGTTCTGATGCCTGGTGGAAGCCGGTTCGGGCATTCGTGAAACCGCAATGCCGAAGCCGGAAGGATGCCCAGATGTGCCCAACCCAGGACAAGAGCATGGAAAGGGGAACACCCCAGCTCTGCGACCGGGGCATCGAGTTCTACCGCACGGCACTGGTCGAGGGCGAGGCCACCGGCGAGGTCCCCGAGTGCCTGCTCGCGATGGGTCTGCTGCGCCCGCTGCCCGGCTCCGGCCGGCGGCTGGCCCCCGTCCCGCCCGACATCGCCGTCACCGGGCTGACCCGGCCGCTCGAACTCGCCGTACTGGCCCACCAGGAACGGCTCGCCGAGCTGCACACCTCCTTCCACGCCGCCGAGCACGCCTACAAGGACGTCATGCGGCGGGCCAAGTTGCCGATCCGGCTGCTGGCGGGCGACGAGATCCGCCCCGCGCTGGAGAAGGCCGTCGCCGGCTGCTCCGAGGAACTGCTCACCGCCCAGCCGGGCGGCGGCCGCGCCACCGAGCAACTGGCCGACGCGCTCCCGCGCGACCTCGCCCTGGCCGGCCGCGGCGTGCGCCAGCGCACCCTCTACCAGCACACCGTGCGCTCGCACGGCCCGACGCTGGCCTACATCGAGCAGGTCACCGCCCAGGGCGCCCAAGTGCGCACCCTGAACGAGGTCTTCGACCGGGTGATCATCTGCGACCGCTCCACCGCCTTCATCCCGGCCGGCGCCGACCGCGCCGCCGCGGCGATGCTCATCCAGCTCCCGCCGCTGGTCGAGTACCTGCTCAAGATCTTCGAGCTGATGTGGGAGCGCGCCGAACCCGTCACCTACCAGCAGGGCCACCACCGTCCCCGGCTGCTGACCGCCCGCACCCGGCAGAACGTCCTGCGCCTGATGGTCAACGGCTACACCGACGAGGCCATCGCCTCCCGCCTCGGCATGAGCACCCGGACGGTCTCCAGCCACATCCAGAAGGCCAGCGAACTCCTCGGCAGCCGCAGCCGCGGCCACCTCGGCTACATCATCGCCCGCCAGGGCGTCCTCGACGAGCCGCTCGACGAACTCTGAGGGCGCCGAGGAGAACTGACGAGGAAACGAAGGAGCGGGCCCGGCGG
>NZ_JBSHBN010000080.1:0-414 GCF_053612025.1 Kitasatospora sp. NPDC054768 | reverse complement strand
TAGACTAACTCGGAGGCCTCCCCCGTTAAATCACCGGCAACCCAGCGCGGGGGCCCGGCGCACACCCCGCCGGCCCCGCTCGGCGATTGCCGGGGGAGGACCCTTGGTCGGGTGGCCGGGGGACGGTGGCCCGTCCGCCCGGTCGAGGACCTCGGTGCCGCCTCACCTGGTGGTGGTGAGGAGGCCGCGGTTGCGCAGGGCGCGGCGTTCGACGGGGGTGAAGACGAGGAGTTCGATGGTGATGCCGACGAAGAGGATGAGGATGATGCCGAGGAGGACGCCGGACATGTCGGAGAATTCGCGTTGGTCCTCCAGGTAGCGGCCGAGGCCGCGGCCGAGGTCGGGGGAGGAGGCGACGAGTTCGGCGGCCATCAGGGAGCGCCAGGAGAAGGCCCAGCCCTGTTTGAGGCCGGC
>NZ_JBSHBN010000079.1:0-41145 GCF_053612025.1 Kitasatospora sp. NPDC054768 | reverse complement strand
ACCCGGGCGGCCTGCGCCGCTGTTCGGCTGTTCGGCTCCTCAGCTCCTCAGCCGTACGGACCGTCAGCCGTGGCGGCCGCGACGACGACGGGCGGCCAGCACGGCCAGGCCGCCGAGGCCGAGCAGGCCGACGCCCGCCACGCCGAAGACCACCGGGGCGTTGCCCGCGCCGGTGGAGGGCAACTCACCGCCGCCACCGGGGTGGTGGCTGGTCGGCTGCCCGGTCGGACGGTGGCTGGTCGGGGCCGGACCGGCACTCGACGTCGTCGCACTGGCCGACGGCGAGGTCGGCGCGGGTGAGGTCGGCGACGGGGACGTCGGGGTGGGAGACGTCGGCGACGGGGACGTCGGGCTCGGAGACGTCGGCGACGGCGACGTGGGGGACGGTGAGGTCGGCGACGGGGACGTCGGGCTCGGAGACGTCGGGGACGGCGAGGTCGGCGAGGGCGAAGGCGTCGGTGAGGTCGGCGACGGGCTGGGCGTCACGACGCAGTCCGGCAGGTCGCCGTCGAACGGGTAGCTGTGGATCTCGTAGCCGCCGGTGCCGGTGTGGATCAGGTTGCCCGCGAGGTACACCCGGCCGTTCATGCCCGGCTGGGCGATGGTCGTGGTGCCGCCGGGGTTGCCGGCCATGACCGAGCCCTGGAACTGGGCGCTGCCGAGGATCTGCGCCGAGGTCGCGGTCGGGAAGTTGTACATGAGCTTCGAGCGCATGTCGGTGGTCTGGTCGCCGGCCAGCCCGGTACCGGTGTAGGTGTTGATGATCGGGCTGTCCCCGAGCATGTTCACCACGACGGTGGCGCCGGCCGGGATGTTGTTGAAGACCAGGCCGATCTGCCCGCCGGACGGCGAGGCGAGGTTCTGGGTGACGTTGAAGACCTGCTTCATACTGGTCCCGTCACCGGTGAAGGTCGCCTGACTGGAGGAGATGTCGACGGTGCCGGTCGCGGTGGCCCGGCCGACGCAGTCGGAGACCTCCTCGATCTGGGTCAGCACCGTCTGGTACGGCGCGGCGGCGTTCGGGTCCTGGATCGACTCGCCGGTGGGGTCGATGTTCACGGTGCCGGTGACGGAGCCCGCGTGCCGCAGGTTGCCGAAGGCCGGCCCGTGCGAGTCACTGCCGCCGATCAGGATCGCGTTGCCGGTCACCACGTCGACGTTGCCACCGGTGGTCACGAAGTCGCTGCCGTTCGGCGGCACCACGCGCGAACCGACACCGACGACGCCCATGTTGTAGATGCCGCCGCCGTTCTTGTCGACGGTCAGGTTCCCCAGCGCGACGATCTTGCCCTCGGCCTCCGCGGCCCGGCCGTTCACGGTGTAGTTGCCACCGGCGAAGACGTTGATGGTGGAGTCGCGGCCGGTGAAGTCGCCGTTGTTGGGCGGCGGCCAGGTGGCGGGGCAGTCGGGTCCCGTGCAGGCGCCCAGCGGCGGGGCCAGCGGAGCGGCCGAACCGACCGTCAGCACCGCGGCCAGCGGCAGCGCGGTGACGGCGGTCGCCACCGCGATCCTGATGGCCCGGCGCCCGCGCGTCGCCGGAGTTCTCACGGCGGTCGTTCTGTGATCCGGCGAACCGGTGGCCTGATCCATCGACAATTCCTCCGTGCACGAGAAAAGGGCGAGACCGGATGACCCGCCACGTTCCATACGATCTGCTGGCGATCCCATAGATCCGGGATATCCAATACCAAAACGGACTTATCGCAGCCTACAGACCCTCAGATCGGATCCGAAACTCATACGTACGGAGCAGGGATCCCCAGGGCGGGCGCCGACCGGCGGCGAGGGCCTAGGTTGGGAGGCATGACCACCGAGGCCCAGGAACAGAGCGCGCCGCTCGTCTCCGTCGCGTCCGCCGACGCCGTACTGCGGCATCCCGAGGCGGGCGAGCACCTGCTGACCGCCATGGAGCGGGAACGCGCCGCGCGCTTCCGGCACGAGTCCGGTCGGATCGACTTCACCGCCGGGCACCTGCTGGTCCGGCTCTGCGCCGCCCGGCTGCTCGACGTACCGGTGGCCGGCCTCGTCCTCGCCCAGCAGTGCCCGGACTGCGGGCTCGCCGACCACGGCAAGCCCTACCTGCCGGACCACCCCGGGGTGCACGTCAGCCTGTCGCACACCCGGGGCGTGGTCGCCGCCGGCGCCGGGTTCCAGCCGGTCGGGGTCGACGTCGAGCTGTCCGACCGGGGCGGCTCGCTGCGTTCGGTCGCCCGCCGGGTGCTGGCCCCGGCCGAGCTCGCCCTGGTCGAGGCCGACCCGGAGCCGGAACAGGCCTTCCTGCGGCTCTGGGTGCGCAAGGAATCGCTGATCAAGATCGGACGGGCCACCCTGGACACCCTCGGCCGGGTCGACCTCTCCGCCCTGCCGCTGTCCGTCCCGCCGGGCCCGCCGCTGCGCAGCCGGTGGGAGGACCTGCACCTGCTCGACTGGACCGACCCGGAGCACGCCGCCGCCGTGGGCGCCGTCAGCACCGCCCCGCCCCGGATCGTGGAGCTCACGGCGGCGGGCTGAACGGCCGGGCCGGAGGGGGCTCGGCACCGGGACGGAGCCGGCTCGGTGCCGGGACGGGACGGGACGGGCCGGGACGGGACGGGCCGGGACGGGCCGAGTACCGGGCCGGAGCGGGCTCCCCGGCGCCCACCCGCGCGGTGGGCCGGGAAGTAAGCGGTGTTAGCGTGCCTGGTCGTGGGCACGCCGAACGCGGGTGCCCGCCCACCAGCTGCCCACCGGATCCAAAGGGTGCCCCGCCATGGCCAAGTTCCTGCTGAGCCTGCACGTCCTCGTGTCGGTCCTGTTCATAGGCCCGGTCGCGGTGGCCGTCAGCATGTTCCCGCGCCGGGCGAAAGCCGCGCTGGCCGGCGGCCCGGACCGGGCCTCCGACGCCGGCGTGCTGCGCGTGCTGCACCGGATCACCCAGGTCTACGCGCTGCTCGGGGTCGCGGTGCCGGTGCTGGGCATCGGCCTGGCCCAGGTGATGGACGTGCTCGGGCAGTCCTGGGTGATCGTCTCGATGGTGCTGACCGCGATCGCCGCGCTCGCCCTGCTGCTCTTCGTGCTGCCCGGCCAGCAGGCCGCGGTGGACGCGCTCGAACTCGACCCGTCGGACGAGCAGCACACCAAGGCCGTCGGCGGCCTGAAGATGCTGCCGATGACCGCCGGGGTGTTCAACCTGCTGTGGGCCGTGGTCGTGGTGCTCATGGTCATCCGCCCGGGGTCGAGCACCGGCGTCTGAGGCCCTGCTCCCCGGTCCCCTGCTCCCGCCGCGCCCTCCCGACCACCGCGCCCCCTCCCGCCGACCGGGCCCGTTCGAGTACCGTCCTGGGCCATGACGATCATGGCGGGCATGGGCAGCCCGACGGGAACCGGTGTCGGCCCGCTGCTGCGCGGCTGGCGGGAACGACGGCAGCTCAGCCAGCTGCAACTGGCACTGCGGGCGGACTCCTCGGCCCGCCACCTCAGCTTCGTCGAGAACGGCCGCTCCCGGCCGAGCCGGGAGCTGGTGCTGCGACTGGCCGAGCAACTGGACGTCCCGGTGCGCGAGCGCAACACCCTGCTGCTGGCGGCCGGTTACGCCCCGCACTATCGCGAGACACCGCTGGACGACCCGTCGATGGCCGCGCTGCGCGGCGGACTGGAACGGCTGCTGGCCGCCCACGACCCGTACCCGGCGGTCGTGGTCGACGGGTCCTTCCGGGTGCTGGCGGCCAACCGCTCGCTCGGGCTGCTCATCAACGGCGTCGCCCCTCACCTGCTGGAACCGCCGTTCAACGCGATCCGCGTCACCCTGCACCCCGACGGGCTGGCTCCGCGCATCGTCAACCTGCGGCAGTGGCGGCAGCACCTGCTGGAGCGGATGGAACGGCAGCTGGAGCTGGTCCGCGCCGAGCCGCTGCGCCGACTGTACGAGGAGGTCCGCGGCTACCCCGAACCGCCCGCCGAGGACCCGGCGGGCGGACCGACCGGGAACGGCTCGGCCGGGAACGGACCGGCCGCGGCCGGATCCGTCACGGGCGGACCGGCCGTCGACGGGTTCCCGTTCGCGCTGCCGATGCAGATCCGGCACGAGGGACGGGTGCTCTCCTTCCTCTCCACCATCGCGACCTTCAACACGCCGGTGGACGTCACCGTCTCCGAGCTGGCCATGGAGACCTTCCTCCCCGCCGACACGGAGACGGCACGGTTCCTGCAGGCCGCCGTCGGGCCCGAACGCTAGGCCCGCTCGCGGGCCTCTCGCCGCAGGGCGGTGAACTGGAGGACGGCGAACAGGGCCACCACCGCGGCCTGCATCGGGATCCAGACCGACCCGGCGGTGGTCGGCTCCAGCCACACCTCCATCGCGACCAGGCTGAGCACCACCCAGGCGAGGTTGACGTCGATCACGGTCCGCACCCCGAGCACCGGCGGCCGTCGGCGGGCGGCCAGCGCGCCGACCGCGAGCGCGTAGCCGAGGAGCAGCAGCCCGACATCGACCAGGGTGGTGCGGCCGGCGCCGAGCAGTTCGCCGAGCGGGCCGGAGAGGACCAGGTAGGCCAGGCCGTTGCCGCCGGTGACCAGGGCGTCCAGGGCGAGGGCGCCGCGCACCGTCCGGGGCGAGAGGACGGAACCGGGCCTGGCGGGGGTGAGGGTGTTCACGTGGGCGGACACGGCGGATCGCCTCCTGTCGGGGGTGGGAGCCCGGGACCGTGGCGGCCTCACCGGGTGCCACCACCCTGCCCGGTGCGGCGGCGGGCGTCGATTACCCCGCGGGTAACGGCCGTCGGGTGCCCGGCGGGAATTGTCAGACACGCCCTACGGCCTCCGGGGCGGCTGCCGGAGCAGCACTCCCGCCCGCTTCACCGCGCGGGCGGTGATGGTGGTCTCGGCGCGGGCGACGCCGAGCGGGCCGAGGGCGTCGGTGAGGAAGCGGTACAGCTCGCCGTGGTCCGGGCAGAACACCGTGGCCAGCAGGTTGGCCGGACCGCTGGTGGCGAACACCCCGTGCACCTGCGGGTGACGGGCCAGCGCCGCCCCGACCTCGGCGATCCGGCCGGGCGGCACGTCCAGCCAGAGGTTGGCGTCCACGGCCATGCCGAGCAGCCGCGGATCCACGGTGGCGTGGGTGCGCAGCAGCCCCGCCCCGTCGAGCCGGTGCAGCCGGCGGCGCACCGTGGACTCGGGCGCGCCGACGGCCGCGGCCAGCACGGCGTGGGACTGCCGGGCGTCCTCGCCCAGCCGCTCCAGCAGCGCGCGGTCGAGGCCGTCCAGCGGCGGGGGTGCGGCGGGGCGCGGGACGGCGGGCCGGGCGAGCGCCTCGGCCTCCTCCTCGGTCAGGTGCCCGGCCTGCCACTGCCCGGCGTCGGCGAAGGCGTGCAGCACCGCGTGGGTGGTGGTCTCGGTGACGGCGCCGGTCGCGGGCAGCTGCCCGTACAGCAGCCGGTCGCGGGAACCGGCGTCGGTGAGCATCACGGCGCCGACCTCGTGGCCGCCGAGCATCACGTCGACGAACGGGACGTCGGGGCGGTCGGCAAGGGCCTGGGCGATGGCGTCCACCCGGCCGCTCAGCACCCGGACCCGCAGCAGCAGCGCGCCCACGGCCGCGTCCTCGACGTCCGGCAGCCGGACCACCCGCAGCACCCCGGCCTGCCGCATCCGGCCCAGCCGGCGGGTGACCGTCCGCGCGGACACGCCCAGGACCTCGGCGATCCGGCCGGGCTCGGCCCGTCCGTCCACCTGGAGGGCGCACACCAGGCGGCGGTCGAGGACGTCCAGCACACTGTCCGGATCGGCGGTGGAGAGGTCCATGGTGTCCGATCCCCGTCACTCTCGGCGGCTTCTGCGTCCTGTTCGGCAGCCCTGACGGTACTCCTTGTCCCGGGCGGCCGGAGCACACCGGCCCCGAGCCCCGGTCGGAAGCTCCGGTCGGGGCCCCGGCCCGGGGTGAGGAATCGAGGAGGAGGAGTCACCGTGACGAACGAGCTGTGGACGCTGGCGGAGGGTGTGGAGGCCGCGGTGCGGGAGGTCGGTGCGGGGCTGGCCGCACGCCGGTCCGCCGACCCGGTCCCCGCCCGGACCGCCGAGGAGGCCGCGGCCCGCTTCGCCGAACTGGACGGCCCGGCCGCCGCCGTACTGCGGGAGCGGCTGACGGCACTGCACCCGCAGGCCGGCTGGGTGCCCGAGGAACTGGACGGGTCGGTGCCCGCCGAGGGCGAGTGGTGGCTGTGCGACGCGACCGACGGCGCGGTGCAGTACCTGCTCGGGCAGCCGCACTGGGCGGTGACCGCCACACTGGTCCGGGACGGCGCGGCGGTGCTGGCCGTGGTGCACGCCCCGGAACAGGACGGCCGCACCTACCGGGCGGTGCTCGGCGGCGGCGCCGAGCTGGACGGACGGCCGATCGCGCCCCTGGAACGGGAGTTGGCCGTCACCGTCGCCGCCACCAGCCAGCCGCCCCGGGTGGCCGCCGACCCGGTGGCGCTGCGCCGGGCGGGCGAGTCGCTGTCCGCGATGGCGGGTGCCGTCCTGGCGGTGCGCAACCTCGGCCCCACCGCGCTCCAGGTGGCCCAGGTCGGCTCCGGCCACCTGGCGCTGTTCTGGGAGTACGGCCTCGACGCGGGCAACCTGCTGCCCGGCGCGCTGATCGCGCGCGAGGCGGGCGCCGCGGTGACGGACGCCGCCGGGTCGGCCTGGACGACCGGCTCCGACGGCTTCCTCGCCGCCGCGCCCGGGCTGCACGCCCGGGCGCTGGAACTGCTGCGGACGGTGCGGTGATCAGTCCTCGGGCTTGATGCCGAAGAGGGCGGCCGCGTTGTCGTGGCAGACCGCCCGCAGCCACTCCTCCCCCAGCCCCAGCCCGGCCAGCGCCTCCAGCTGGTGCACGTACCGGTACGGGATGTTGGGGAAGTCGCTGCCGAGCAGGACGCGTTCCCGGAGCCCGCGCAGGCGCGGCAGCTCCCCGCGCGGGAACGGGACGTCGGCCTCGGCGAAGTCGGTGAACGCGATGGTGGTGTCCAGCCGGACGGCCGGGTGGCGCTCGGCCAGGTCGAGGAAGCCGCGGTACTCGGGCATCCCGAGATGGGCGACCACCAGGACCAGACCGGGGTGCCGCTCCAGCACCGCACCGATCGGGCCGGGGCCGGTGAACCTGCCCGGCACCGGCCCGGACCCGCAGTGGGTGACCACCGGGGTGCCGGTCTCGGCGAGCAGCCCCCAGACCTCGTCCAGCAGCGGGTCCGCCGGATCGTAGCCGCCGACCTGGAGGTGCGCCTTGAACACCCGGGCACCGTCCTCGATCGCCCGGGCCACGTAGCCGGGCGCCCCGGGCTCGGGGAAGAAGGTCGCGGTGTGCAGGCACTCCGGGGTGCGGGCGGCGAATTCGGCGGCCCAGGCGTTCAGCCAGCCGGCCATGCCGGGCTTGTGCGGGTAGAGCATGGACGTGAACGCCCGGACGCCGAAGTCCCGCAGCCGGCGGACCCGTTGTTCCTCCGCCTCGCGGTAGGTGATCGGCCAGGGCCGGTTCACCAGCGGGCCGGCCGCGTCGAAGTACGCCCACACCTTGTCGAGGACGTTCTTCGGCATGAAGTGGGTGTGCACGTCGATCAGCCCGGGCAGGCCGAGCTCCTGCCAGAACCGCCGTACGCCGTCCGCTTCCTGACCGCCCGCCCGGTCCTGGTCGTTCTCCCGACCCTGGTCGTTCTCCCGACCCTGGTCGCTCGCCCGGTCCTGGTCACTTCCCCGGTCCTGGTCGCTCGCCCGGTCCTGACCGCTCACACGATCACCGGGCGGGCGCGGTCGATGATCGCCGCGGTGTCGACCCCGGCCGGCAGGGTGCCGAAGGCCGCGCCGTGGTCACCGCCCAGCCGACTCGCGCAGAACGCGTCGGCCACCGCCGGGCTGCCGTACCGGACCAGCAGCGAGCCCTGGAACGCCAGCGCCATCGACTCGACCAGCCGGCGGGTGCGGTACTCCAGGTCGCCCAGGTCGGTCAGCTCCTTGCGCAGCGCGGCGACGGCCGCGTCCAGCCGGCGGTCCGCGCCCGCGGCGGCGTCGAGTTCGCCCAGGAAGGCCTCGACGCTCTCCGGGCGCTTGGCCATGGCACGCAGCGCGTCCAGGGCGGCGACGTTGCCGGAGCCCTCCCAGATCGACACCAGCGGCGCCTCCCGGTAGAGCCGGGGCATCCCGGACTCCTCGACGTAGCCGTTGCCGCCCAGGCACTCCAGCGCCTCGGCGGAGTGCGCCGGACCGCGCTTGCACACCCAGTACTTGGCCACCGCCAGGCCCAGCCGCCGGACCAGCGCCTCGTTCCCGTCCCCGGCGAGGGTCAGGTCGGTGGCCCGGGCGAGCCGCATGGCCGTGATCGTGGCCGCCTCGGACTCCACCACCAGGTCGGCGAGCACGTTGCGCATCAGCGGCTGGTCGACCAGCGCCTTGCCGAACGCCCGCCGGTGCAGGGCGTGGTGGACCGCCCGGGTGGCGCCGTAGCGCATGCCGGAGGCCGCGCCGATGGTGCAGTCCAGCCGGGTCATGTTGACCATCTCGATGATGGTCGGGACGCCCCGGCCCTCCTCACCGACCAGCAGGCCGACCGCACCGTCGTACTCCAGCTCGGCCGAGGCGTTGGACTTGTTGCCGAGCTTGTCCTTGAGCCGCATCAGCTGGAGGCGGTTGCGGCTGCCGTCCGGCAGGACGCGCGGCAGCACGAAGCAGCTGAGGCCGCCCGGGGCCTGGGCGAGGGTCAGGAAGAGGTCGGACATCGGCGCCGAGGTGAACCACTTGTGGCCGGTGAGCCGGTAGGTGCCGTCGGCGTGCGGGACGGCGGTGGTGGTGTTGGTGCGGACGTCCGAGCCGCCCTGCTTCTCCGTCATCGACATGCCGGCGATCAGCCCGCGCTTGGTGCGCGGCTCGCGCAGCCCGAAGTCGTACTCCCGCGCGGCCAGCAGCGGCTCCAGCTCGGCGGCCAGCGCCGGGTTGGCGCGCAGCGCCGGGACGGCGGCGTAGGTCATCGAGACCGGGCAGGTGTGACCGGCCTCGACCTGGCCCCAGACGAAGAACCTGGCGGCACGGGCGGAGTGGGCACCGGGGCGCTCGTCGCGCCAGGGCGCGGCGTGCAGGCCGTACGAGACGGCGGTGCGCATCAGCTCGTGCCAGGACGGATGGAACTCGACCTCGTCGATGCGGTGGCCGAAGCGGTCGTGGGTGCGCAGCACCGGCGGGTTCTCGTTGGCCAGCCGGCCCCACTCGGCGGCCTGCTCGGAACCGGCCAGCCGGCCCAGCTCGCGCAGCTCGGGCTCGGCCCAGCCGGCGTCGGCCCGCCGGAGGGCGTCGAGCAGGGTGGGGTCGGCGGCGGTGTCGTGGCCGTACGGCAGGGGCACCTGGTTGGTGACCTCATGCGTCGCTGTCATCGCGTCCTCCCAGGGCACGCAGGGTGAAGGAGACCAGGGCGGGGACCACCGCGGTGCTGTCGCTCCTGGTGCCGCCGCTGGCGGTAATGCTGCTGGTGGTGGCGCTGCTGCTGGTGGTGCCGTCGCCGCGCTCGGGCCCGGCGGCGACCGGTGCGGCCGCGAGCGGGCCGGCCAGGGCCTCGCCGACCGCGCCGACCAGGGCGGCGGCGGTCAGTACCGGATCCTGCTCGGGCAGTTCGCCGCTCGCCACGGCGGCGGCGATCTCGGTGGCGATCACGTCCCGGAACGCCCGCCGGAACACCAGGCGCTCCTCGTCCACGACCGCGTCGGCCGGCTCGACCAGCAGCGCGTACGCCAGCCGGGGCACGCGCAGGGCACGGGCGGCGAAGGTCTCGACCACGGCGGCGATCCGCTGCCGCGGGGTGTCCCGGAGGGCGACGGCGGCGTTGACCGCGTCGATCTCGTGCGTGACCACCCGGCGGAAGAGCTGCACCGACAGCTCGGCCTTGCCGGAGAAGTGCTGGTAGAGGCTGCCGGTGGCGATCCCGGCGCGGTCCGCCACGGCGGCCATCGTGCAGCCGCCGTAGCCGCGCTCGGCGAGCAGGCCGACCGCCGACTGGAGCACCGCTTCCCGCTGGGCGTCCAGGCGGGCTTGTACGGCGGGGGTGCGTCGGTAGGCCATGGAAGCATTGAAGCACTGATTCACTGCTTCGGGGAGGGGGCGACCCGACCGTTTCCCGGCCCTGTGTCCCGGCCCCGCGTTCGCGCTTCCGGAACGGCTCCGCGGCCTGATGCTTCCGGGACGACGCGAGGAGGCCGCCCCCCGCGTACCAGGGGGCGGCCTCCTCCTCGTGCTTCGTGGCGCGGCCTACTGCGCGCGAGCGCTACAGCGGGCGGCGCTCCTGCTCCAGCCGCTGGCCCTCGACGTCGAGCGGGCCGAACTCCGCGCCCGCCTGCGGCGACTTGGCGAGCGAACGGGCGGCGTTGGGGTCACCCAGGCCCGCCCACTCCAGCACCTTGGCGGTGGCCTCCGCCGACTGCGCGGCCGGCAGCTGCTCGATCTTCGAGCCGTGGTTGCCACCGGGCACGGTGTAGACGTAGCTGTCCTCGCTGCCCCGGCCGAGACGGAACGGCTTGGCGCCCCACGGGTCGTTGCCGCCGTAGACGTACATGATCCGCTCGCCCTCGCGCTTCACCCAGCGGTCGATGTCGGGCATCGCGTTCGGGTTGAAGACGGTCGGGATCTCCTTCGGCACGTAGCTGCGGACCGAGTAGAGCTCCTTGTAGTCGTAGTGCAGCACGCCATTGAGGTGCGAGACGTCGAAGAACGGCGCACCCAGCTCGGTCGCGGCCTGGTAGTAGTACGCGGTGTACTTCGCCAGCGACTGGTCGCTGTTGCCGGTGATGCCGGACTGCGAGTCGAACCAGGCGTACAGCTCGTCGTCGGTCGCGGTGGCGGCCACCGGGACCTTGGCGCAGTCCGCCTCCAGGCTGTACTGCCAGAACGCCCAGACCACGTCCAGCACACCGGCCTCGTAGGCGCGGTCCGGGGTGCCGAGGGTGTTGAAGGTGGACCCGGCCGCCGTGTTGTCGGCGACGAAGCGGGCCTCCAGGCGGTCGCGGCGCACCAGCAGCTCACGCTGGGCGGCGTTCAGCCTGGCCCGGCACTCGGGGGTGCCGACGGTCCGGAAGAACTCGCTGTACGCCGCGTAGTCGTTGACGTTCGTGTTGTTCGGCGCGACGTAGGCGATCGTGCCGGCCACGTCGTCCGGGTAGAAGCGGCGGTAGAAGGTGGAGGACATGCCGCCCTTGCTGGCGCCGGTGGACAGCCACTCCTCCTGGTAGATCCGCTTGAGCGCGGTCACCAGCCGGTGCGAGTCCGCGGCGCCCTGGCGGATGCCGGCCTTGGACCAGTCCGCCGGGTTCGGGCGGGAGGGGGTGAAGAACCGGTACTCGATGGACACCTGGTTGCCGTCCACCAGCCGGGTCGGCTCGGTGCGGGACGGGTTGGTGCCCAGGGTGTAGCCGTTGGTGTAGAAGACGGTCGGGCGGTCGTAGCCGCGGTGCAGCAGGCTGAAGCGCTGCTGGAAGGTGCCCAGCCAGGGGCGGTTGTGGTCGATCGGCTGGGTGTACGTGGCGATGAAGTAGCGGTGACCGGTGGTGGTCGGCTTCTCCTCGGTGATGGTCACCCCGGGGATCGCCGCCAGACGGTCCTTGATGTCGGCGGTCGGGTCGTCGGCGGGGCTCCGGCCGTGGCGGGACCCGTTGCCCTGGCCGTCCTGCGCCCCCTGGGCACCCTGCGCGCCCTGGCCGTCGGCGGCGGACGCCGGGCTCGCCAGGCCGCCGAACGCGAGCAGCGGTATCAGCAGGGCCGACACCAGCAGCCTTCTCACGGTGGTGGTCATCAACTCTCCATCTGTTCAACTGACATGAATGCCGCCTGCCGGTGCGGCCGTGCGGCGCGGGTCGTGCTGGTCGTGCTGGTCGTGCGGATAGTGCAGGTGGTGCGGTGGCCGACCGATGGACGGCCGAATGGGCCACCCGCCGTTCGCGGATGGCCCATCGGGAGAAACGTGCTGGTCAGCGGGGTTGTCCTGGCTTCCTACGGGCGGGGCAGGGTGCAGCCGGGGAGGGTGAGGTCGAAGCGGTTGCCGGCGGCGAAGCAGGCCGGGATCCCGTAGGTCTCCTGGGCGTAGCCGATGCCAGGACGAACCGTCACGGCACCGTTCTGGTCGACCTCACAGGGGTTGTCCAGGGTGCAGGTCTCGCCGCTCTCGTTGATCGTGTTGTTGACGGCGACCACCTGGCCGGTCGAGGCGTCGACCACCGGCGAGCCGGAGGTGCCGCCGATCACGTTGCAGGTGGAGGTGTAGCGGACCGAGTCCTTGAAGGTCCAGTCGGCTTCCTTCAGTCGGTAGGCGAAGCCGTCGACCGAGCAGGAGTAGATCTTCTTCCAGTAGCCGGAGACGACCCGGATCGAGGTGCCCTGGACCGGGTGGGTGGCGGCGAGGGTCAACGGGGCTATCCCGTACCGGGACTGGATCGACGCGTAGGTGGTGTTCAGCTGGTAGATCGACACGTCGGTGTCGGTCATCGCGCCGTAGACGATCTTGGTCGCACGTAGTGTGGCCGCGCTGCCGCCGCTCGCGTTGAGCAGGGTGAAGCTCCGGCTGGAGGACCGGTTGAGGACGACCTGGCCCGGACCGGGCATACCGGTCTCCAGGCAGTGGCCGTTGGAGAGCACGAGGGCCGGGTCGCTCGCGGCCGAACCGGGCATCCGCACCAGCGAGCCGGAGCAGTTGCTGAGCGCGACCGTCCCGGCGAAGGTGACGGCGGCGACAGGCTTGGCGGCGGGCTTGGCGGCCGTGGCTGCGGCCTGGGCCGGAACGGCTCCGACGAAGGCGGTGGCCCCGGCGACCAGGAGTGTGGCAACCGTGCCTATGAGCGGCTTCTTCATGAGAGACCTCTCGGTGTGGGGGGGTCCACGGGTGGGGGTCCACCAAAGCTGTCGCGGACATGACCCACTGTCAAGAGTCAAAGCAACACCAAGAACCTCCCAAGACGCATTGGCCGGTTACCGCCGCCCGGCACGCGACTCGGCACGCGGTCCGGAGTACGGACCGGAGTACGGAGCGAAGTGCGGAGCGAAGTGCGGACCGGCACGCGATCCGGGACACAGGCCGAATCGCGGCCGGATCCACAGCCGGTTCACGGGCCGCGCGAGCCGGATCGCGGGCCGGCCGGGCCGGAACACCGCTGGATTCACAACCCCACCGCGGGCAGCCACGCGCCGGCCACAGGTCTCCGCCGGCCGGTCAACTGCCGCGCCCCTACGGTCAACCCGCCTGCCAGCGCTCCCGGCCGAGGCTGATCAGGCGCAGCTGGAAGCGCGCGGTGGCGGCGATCCGCCGCTCCCGCGCCGGGTCCGTCTCCAGCGCCTCCAGGAAGGCGGCGGCCGTGGAGACCATGCGGTCGACGTACAGCTCGGCGAGCATCCGCAGGTCCCGCTCGCTCCACCCCCGTGACTCCGGCTGCAGCGCCAGGGCGGCTCCCACCTCGGCGGCGAAGCGGCCGAGTTCGGCATCGATCGCCTCCCGCACCTGCCGGACCCCGCCGTGCCGCTCACGCGCCAGGAAGCGGACGTGCCCCCGGTGCTCGCGGACGTGTCGTTCGATCACGTCCACCGCACGGTCGATCAGCTCCTCGGCACCACCGGCCTCGGTGAGCACCGCACGGATCATGATGTGCAGGCTGGCCAACGACTCCTCGACCAGTGCCACCCCGAGGGCCGCGAGGTCCGGGAAGTGCCGGTAGAAGGCGGCCGGGGAGAGCCCCGCCTCGCGGGTGACCTCGCGAACGCCCAGGCTCGCCAGGTTCTGATCGGCCAACAGGTGCAGTCCGGCGTCCAGCAAGGCCCGCCGACTCTGCTGCTTCTGGGCCTGCCTGGCCCCAACGGTGTGACTCACGCCATTCAGTAAACAATCGTTTGCTGAACTTGGCCAGCCGAGCGTACAGTGGGGCCGAAGTCAGTGAACACTTGTCAACCCAAATCGGCGCAGTCCCAGCCGCAGCCGAAGGAGCCAGCCGTGATCCTGTTCTCCGCCCTGGTCGCCATGGGTGTCCTGATCGGCACCGCCGCCCACACCTCGCTCCCGGTCTTCCTCGCCGCCTCCGCCGGCATCACCGCCTGGCTGCTCGCCTTCGGCGCCCGCGAGGGCATCGCCCGCCTCCGGCACCGCTGACCCGGCCGCTCCGCGGACCGCACCCGCGGCCACTCCACAGAGAGGACCCGCACCACCATGAGCACCGTCACCGGCCACCCGGCCGCCTCGCTTCCGACCACCGTCCGGCGGATCGTCAGCCGCCCGGCGAGCCTCGGCCAGGCGACCGGCCGTCAGGCGGACATCCGCCGGACGACCGACCCTCAGGTACCTGACCGCCAGGGATCCGACCATCAGGGAACCGACCGTCAGGAACCGAACCGCCAGGGAACCGCCGAGGCCGACGGCCTCGCCATCGCCTCCTTCCTCCTCGGCCTGCCCGGCCTGCTGCTGTTCAACATCGTCCTCGGGCCGATCGCCATCACCCTGGCCACGCTGGCGTTGGTCCGCGGCACCAGCCGGCGCGGCCGCGCCCTCCTGGGCCTGGCCCTCGGCATCGCCTCACTGGCGATCCTCGCCGTCACCCTCGTCACCTCCCACGGGGTGCTCATCGACATCGGCTCCTGAATCCGGCCCAACTCCCCTTCCGTTCCTGGCTCCTGTACTCGCCCCTCGCTGCTCTCCGTTCCCGATCCGCCCTTCGCCCTTGATGCGCCCAGCGATTCACCCAGCGATTCACCCGGCGACGCGCCCAGCGATGCGCCGACGGTTCTCGTAGCGGCTCACTCGGCGGATCCCGACTGCCGGAGCGACTGTTCGAACGACTGATCCCGTCAACCCGCCCCGTTCCCCCGGCCCGCCCCGTAGGGTGGGCCCCATCGGCCGGACGACCTCAGGGGGCAGGAGTGACTACGGAGAACCGCAGCGACGCACAGCCGGAACGACCCACCCCAACGGGTGGACGGCTGCTCGCCGTGAGCGATCTGCACATCTCCTACCAGGAGAACCGCGACCTGGTGGAGAAGCTCCAGCCCTCCCACCCCGGCGACTGGCTGCTCGTCGCCGGTGACGTCGCCGAGCTCACCACCAGCATCGAGTGGGCCCTCGGCCTGCTCGCCGAGCGCTTCGCCCGCGTGGTGTGGGTGCCCGGCAACCACGAGCTGTGGACCCACCCCGAGGACCCGGTCCAGCTGCGCGGGGTGGCCCGCTACGAGCACCTGGTGGAACGCTGCCGCCGGCTCGGTGTGGTGACCCCCGAGGACCCGTACCCGGTCTGGGAGGGCCCCGGTGGTCCGGTCCGCATCGTCCCGCTCTTCCTCCTCTACGACTACACCTTCCGTGCGCCGGGCACGACCACCAAGGAAGCCTCCTTGGCGGCCGCCTACGAGACCGGCGTCGTCTGCGCGGACGAGCGGATGCTCTACCCGGACCCGTTCCCGGACCGTGACTCCTGGTGCCGCGAGCGCGTCCGGCTGACCGAGAAGCGGCTGGCGGCCTGCGACCCGGACGTCCCGCTGGTCTTCGTCAACCACTACCCGCTGGTCCGCCAGCCCACCGATATCCTCTGGTATCCCGAGTTCGCCCAGTGGTGCGGGACCGAGCTGACCGCAGACTGGCACACCCGGTTCAACACCGCGGCGATGATCTACGGCCACCTCCACATCCCGCGCCGGACCACCTACGACGGCGTCCCGTTCACGGAGGTCTCGCTCGGCTACCCGCGCGAGTGGCGCAAGCGCGGACTGCCGAACCCCCTGCTGCGGGAGGTCTTCCCGCAGACGGCGGACTGAGCATCCGGTTCAGCCGCTCCCACCTCCTTCTCCACCGCTCCTGCTCTGCCGTCTCCCGTTCCACCGCCTCCTACTCCGTCGCGATCGCCCGCAGGATGTCCAGCCGCGCCGCCCGGCCCGCCGGGCGGAGTCCGGCGACCGCGCCCGCCAGCAGCCCGGCCACCAGGACCACGGCCAGCTGGAGGGGCGGTATCGCGAACGATCCCGTCCCGGCGCTGTCCGAGGCCCGCACCAGGGCCCAGCCGAGGAAGGCTCCGAGCCCCAGACCGCCGACCGTCCCGAAGGCCGCCACCAGCACCGACTCCCAGCGCACCATGCCGCGCAGCTGGGCGCTGCTCTGACCGACCGCCCGCAGCAGCCCCAGCTCCCTGGTCCGCTCGTGCACCGCCAGCGTCAGGGTGTTGGTGATGCCCAGCAGCGCGATCAGCACCGCCAGCGCCAGCAGCGCGTAGACCACCGAGAGCATCGTGTCGACGCCGGAGGCCGCGCTCTTGGCGTACTCGGCGCGGTCCTGCACCTGCGGGCTGCCGTACGGGACCAGCGCCCGTTCCACCGCCGCCTTGCCCGCGGCGGCCGACACGCCGTCGCGCAGCCCGACCGCGACCATGGTGTCCGCGTCCTGCCCCCGGTGCGGGGCCCAGGCCTGCCGGGTCATCAGGTAGTCCCCGGCCAGGCTGCCGCCCTCGTACAGTGCACGGATCGTGAACGGACCGCTCGCCCCGTCGGTGAAACCCACGGTGACGGACTGTCCGAGCCGCCAGCCGCGCTGCTGCGCCTCGCTGCGGGAGACCGCCAGCCCGTCCGTGCCGAGCGCGGCCAGCGAGCCGTCGACCCGGCCGAGGTCCACGATCCCGGACAGCCGGGCCGGGTCGGTCACGTCCAGCGTCCGGCCGTGCCCGTCGATCCGGGCCACGCCGCGGCCGAGCCCGACCGTCTGCCGCACCTCGGGCAGGGCGGCCAGGGCGTCCGCCACCTTGGGGCCGATCCCGCTGCCGCCGGCCCCGAACGAGGCGGTGGTGACGGCGAGATCGCCCGCGAAGGACCTGCTCACCGTGGAGTCCAGGGTGGCCTTGATCGAGGCACCGAAAACGGTGAACAGCGTGACCACCGCGACCCCGATCATCAGGGCGCTCGCGGTGGCCGCCGTCCGGCGCGGGTTGCGGGCCGCGTTGCGCCGGGCGAGCACCCCGGAGACCCCGCGCAGCCTGGGCAGCGGCGCGCCCAGCGTCCGCACCGCGAGGGCCGCGGCGACCGGGCCGAGCACCACCATGCCGGCCAGTACCGCCAGGGCCCCGACGGCCGTCAGCAGCACGGACGGGCCGTCCGTCGCCCCGAGGACGGCCACCGGCACTCCCCCGGTCAGCAACAGGCCGCCGAGCACCACCCGGACGGCGCCCGAGCGCCCCTGCGCCGCCCGGTCGACCCCGGTCTCCCGCAGGGCCGCGAGCGGAGCCGTCCGCCCGGCCCGGACGGCCGGCAGCAGCGCGGAGCCCACCGCGACCAGCGTGCCGACCAGCAGCGGCAGCAGGACGGCGGCCGTGCCGATCACCATGCCGCCGGTCGGCAGGGCGAAGCCGAGTGCGGAGAAGAGCGCCTTGAGCCCGGCGGCCACCCCGATCCCGCCCAGCAGCCCGCCCAGCGAGGCCAGCAGGCCGACCGCCAGCGCCTCCGCCAGGGTCGCCCCGAGCACCTGGCCGCGCACCGCCCCGAGCGCCCGCAGCAGCGCGTTCTCCCTGGTCCGCTGGGCGACCACGATGGCGAAGGTGTTGTGGATGGTGAACGTCGCCACCAGCAGCGCGATCCCGGCGAAGACCAGCAGCAGCGTGGTGAACATGGTCAGGAACCGCCCGGACACCAGTTGGGTGGACTCCTGGGTGGCCGCCGCGCCGGTGATCGCCTGGACGCCTGCGGGCAGGTGCGGGGTGATCCGGTCGACCAGCTCCCGCTGGGAGACCCCGCCCGCGGCGCGGACCTGGATCGAGCCGGCCTGGCCCTCGCCCTTGGGCGTGAGGTACCGCTCGGCGTCCGCGAAGGTCATCGCGGTGAAGGTGCTCGGCCCCATGCCGTCCGCGTCCGCCCCGAAGGTGGCGATGCCGACGACGGTGACCGGCACCGGATCGGGGGTGCGCAGCACGGTGGTCGAGCCGACGCGCAGCCCGCCCGACTTCGCCGCGCCCCGGTTCACCACCACCTCGCCCGGGGCGGCCGGCGCCCGGCCCTCGGCCAGCCGGTACGGATTGAGCCGGCCGTCGACCAGCCAGTTGCCCGCCAGGGTGGGCGGGCCCTGACCGCCGATCGGCTTGCCGTTGCTCCCGATGAGCTGGCCCGCGCCCTGGACGGACGGCTCCGCGGCCGCCACCCCCGGCACGGTGCGCAGCCGGTCGGCGAGCGTCACCGCCACCGGCGCCCGCACCCCGCCGACCGTGCCCGCCGAGTCCAGCACGTCGGCGCTGCGGACCACGACGTCGGTGCCGGCGTTGGCGTCGGCGAAGAGGGTGTCGAAGTTGGCCCGCAGGGTGTCGCCGAGCACCATCGTGCCGGTCAGGAAGCTCACCCCGAGCAGGATGGACAGGAGGGTGCCGGCCAGCCGCCGTTTGTGGGCGCGCAGCGAGCGCAGGCTGAGCCGGAGGGGAACGGCGTTCACGACCGCCCCCGTTCGAAGGCCTTCATCCGGTCCAGCACCAGGGCGGAGGTGGGCTGCCGCATCCGGTCCACCAGCCGTCCGTCGGCGAGGAAGAGCGCCTCGTCGGCCCAGCCGGCGGCCGTCGGGTCGTGGGTGACCATGACCACGGCCCGGCCCATCTCGTCCACCGCCCGGCGCAACAGGCCGAGCACCTCGCCGCCGCTGCGGGAGTCGAGGTTGCCCGTCGGCTCGTCGGCGAAGACCACCCGGGGCCGCCCGGCCAGCGCCCGGGCCACCGCGACCCGCTGCTGCTGGCCGCCGGAGAGCTCGCTCGGACGGTGCCGCAGCCGGTCGCCGAGTCCGACCACGTCGACCAGCGTCTCCAGCCAGGCCTGGTCCGGGGCGACCCCGGCCAGGTCGAGCGGGAGGGTGATGTTCTCCAGGACGGTGAGCGTGGGCACCAGGTTGAAGGCCTGGAACACGAAGCCGATCCGCTCCCGGCGCAGCAGCGTGAGCCGCCGGTCGTTGAGCGGGCCGAGTTCGGTGTCGCCGATCCAGGCGCTGCCGGCGGTGAGCCTGTCCAGCCCGGCCGCGCAGTGCATCAGGGTGGACTTGCCCGAGCCGGACGGGCCCATGATCGCGGTGAACCGCCCGGCCGGGAACTCCACCGTCACGTGGTCCAGCGCGCGGACCTCGGTGCCGCCGACGCCGTAGACCTTCACGGCGTCGGCGACCCGGGCGGCGGTGCCCCGTACGACGTCCAGGGTGGTCACCTGGCGCCACCTCCCTTGGCGTCGTCCCGCGGCGACTCGCTGAGCACGGCCCGCTTGGCGCGGTACTCCTCGGCGTCGATGTCCCCCTCCGCATAGCGCCGGCCCAGGACGGCCAGCGGATGCTCCGCCGCGACTCCGGCTCCGGTTCCGGCTCCGGTTCCAACCCCGTACCCGTACCCGAAGCCGCAGCCGTGCCGCCGCCAGACCGTGCGGCGCAGCACCGCGATCACCAGGACCACCACGGCGATCCAGATCAATGGGATCAGCAGGATCCATGGGCCGGGGCCGTGCCAGTCGGCCAGCTGGGTGTACATGGTGGTTCAACTCCTCGGTGGTGGGCCTCCAGGACCTCGGGTGGTTCCCGAGGTGACTGGAGCGTCCCGCAGCGAGGTCTCATCACGCGTCCTACCAGCAGCGGCAGTTGGGATACTCCCGGGAGAGTAGGAACCGCCTGCGACACGCGGGGCCGGAAGCAGCCGCGCGACGGCGACGACTCCGGCGCACCCGCCCTGTGGACCGCAACCGCCCATCGACCAACCACCCGTGGACCGACCACCCGTGGACCAACCACCCGTGGACCGCAACCGCCAGGAGCCGGTCAGCCCAGCCAGCCCGGCCGCACCAGCCCCGACTCGTAGGCCAGCACCACCAGTTGCGCCCGGTCCCGCACGCCGAGCTTCACCATCGCCCGGCTGACGTGCGTCTTCGCCGTCAGCGGGCTGACCACCAGCCGCCGGGCGATCTCCTCGTTGGACAGCCCCATCCCGACCAGGGCCAGCACCTCGCGCTCCCGCTCGGTCAGCATCGAGATGTCCGAGAGCCCCTCCGGCACGGCCTCGGGCGCCTTCGACCGGGCGGCGAACTCGCCGATCAGCCGCCTGGTGACGCCCGGCGAGAGCAGCGCGTCCCCCGCGACGGCGACCCGGATCGCCCGCAGCAGTTCGGCCGGCTCGGTGTCCTTGACCAGGAAGCCCGCGGCCCCCGAGCGCAGCGCCTCGAACACGTACTCGTCCAGCTCGAAGGTGGTCAGCACGACCACCCGCACGGGGGACAGCGCCGGGTCCTCGGCGATCCTCCTGGTCGCCTCCAGCCCGTCCATCCGCGGCATCCGGATGTCCATCAGCACGACGTCCGGCACGAGTTCACGGGCGAGCCGCAGCGCGGCCTCGCCGTCGTCCGCCTCGCCGACCACCGTCAAGTCGTCCTGGAGGTCCAGCAGGGCCCGGAAGCCCGCCCTGACCAGCAGCTGGTCATCCGCCAGCAGTACCCGAATCAATCGCTCTCCGCCTTCGGTGTCGGCAGCTCCGCCCGGACCCGGAAGCCGCCGTCGGGCAGCGGCCCCGCGGCGATGGTGCCACCGAACGCCGCCGCGCGTTCCCGCATCCCGACCAGCCCGCTGCCCGACCCGCCCGCGTCCGCGAGCACCGCGGGCCCCGGGTCCTCCACCCGGACCACCAGCACGGCCGGGTCCGTCCAGTCCAGCACCACGACCGCCTGGCGGGCCGCCGAGTGCCGGACCACGTTGGTGAGCGCCTCCTGGACGATCCGGAAGGCGGTGAGGTCGACGGCGGCGGACAGCGCGCGCCGCTCGCCGCGCTCCTGCACCTCCGCCGCCAGGCCCACCCGGTCCGCCTGCTCGGTGAGTTCGTCCAGCCGGTCCAGCCCCGGGGCCGGCCCGCGCGGCGCCGCCCCGGGCCCGCGCAGCGTCGCGAGCACCTGGCGGACCTCGCCGAGCGCCTCTTTGCTGGTCGACTTGATGGTGACCAGCGCGCCGCGGGCCTCCTCCGGCCGACGGTCGAGCAGCGCCAGCGCGACCCCGGCCTGGATGCTGATCAGCGACAGGCTGTGCGCCAGGATGTCGTGCAGCTCCCGGGCCATCCTGAGCCGTTCCTCGTTGGCCCGGCGCTCCTCCAGCTGCTGCCGGTAGGCCCGGTGGGCGGCGATCCGCTCGCGCCGGAACCGGACCAGCTCGCCCCCCGCCATCACCAGCAGCAGCCAGGCCAGCAGCCCGAGTTCCTGCGGCCAGACGCTGCCGGACGGCAGGGCCGCGCGCTGCCAGCTCTGCGGCAGGACGAAGGTGCCGAGCAGGTGCACCAGGTAGACGCCCCCCGCACCGGCCCAGGCCGCCCGGCGGTGCCCGGAGCCGATCGCCACGCAGCAGGCGATCAGCCAGCTCACGAAGGCAGGCCCGTACGGGTACCCGGCGGCCAGGTACCCGGCGGTGACCACCGAGGTGCCGGCCACCACCGCGACCGGCCGGCGCTCGCGCAGCACCAGCAGCGCCGGCCCGAGCAGCAGCAGGAGGTAGCCGAGGGCGTCCAGCGGGGCCCGCCCGTGCTGGTTGTGCCCGGCGAAGGTCGAGCCGACCACCTGGAGCACCGCGACCGCCGCCGCCGTCCCGAGCGGGTAGCCCGCCTTGGCCGCGCGCACCCACGGCGGGCTCCACGGCTCGGGCGGCTCCTCCGGCGGCTGCGCCGGTGGCCGCTCCGCCGAGGGCGGCTCGGTCGGCGGGGACGTGGGCGGCATCATGCCCACAAGCTAGACCCGCGACGCGTCCCCGCGCGTCCTCCAGCAGTGGCGTTCGGGCGTACTCCCGCTGGAGTACGCCCGCCCCTGGGCGTCCTCAGTCCCCCGAGGCCGCCGAGCCGGCCCGGGCCTTCGCCTCCGCCTCCTCGAAGGTCGCCGACGCCTCCGGCCGCGCCAGCGTCACCACCAGCTCCCCGTCGCTCACGTCCGCGATCAGCGTGTCCCCCTCCCGCACCGAACCGTCCAGCAGCAGGTTGGAAATCCGGTTGTCCAACTCCGACTGGATCGTCCGGCGCAGCGGCCGGGCCCCGAACTCCGGCTGGTAGCCCCGGTTGACCAGGTACTCCTTGGCCGTCCCGGTGACGTCCAGCTCGACGTCCTGGGCCCGCAGCCGGCGCCGGCTGCGGTCCAGCAGCAGGTCCACCACCGAGAGCAGGTCCTTCCGGGTGAGCGCGTGGAAGACGATCACCTCGTCGATCCGGTTGAGGAACTCCGGCCGGAACTGCTGCCTCAGGTCGCGCATCAGGTCGTCACGGATCTCGTCCACGTTCCCCGCGTGGTCGAGGATCCGCTGGGAGCCGATGTTGCTGGTCATGATCACCACGGTGTTGCGGAAGTCGACCGTACGCCCCTGGGAGTCGGTCAGCCGCCCGTCGTCCAACACCTGGAGCAGCAGGTTGAAGACGTCCGGGTGCGCCTTCTCCACCTCGTCGAAGAGCAGCACGCTGTACGGCTTGCGGCGCACCGCCTCGGTCAGCTGCCCGGCCTCCTCGTAACCGACGTACCCGGGCGGGGAGCCGACCAGCCGGGAGACGGTGTGCTTCTCCTGGAACTCGCTCATGTCGAAGCGGATCATCCGGTCCGGGTCGCCGAACAGCAGCGCCGCCAGCGCCTTCGCCAGCTCGGTCTTGCCGACGCCGGTCGGCCCGAGGAAGAGGAAGGAACCGGTCGGACGGTCCGGGTCGCCCATCCCGGCCCGGCCGCGGCGCACCGCCTGGGCGACGGCCGTGACCGCCTCGTCCTGGCCGATCACCTTCTCGTGCAGGTGCTCCTCCAGCTTGAGCAGCCGCTCCTTCTCGGTCGCGTTCAGCTCCGCGACCGGGATACCGGTCCGGGAGGAGAGCACCTGCGCGATGTCGTCGGCCGTCACATCGACGACCTCCTCGCGGGACTCGGCCATCGCCGCCAGTTCGTCCTCGGTCTGCCGCAGCTCGGTCTTCAGGTTGGCGGCCCGGACGAACTCCTCGTCCGCGACGGCCTCGTCCAGCTCCCGCTTCAGCTTGGTGATCCGGTCCTGCACCCCGGTCGCCTCGGTCGACCCGCTCAGGCTGCGCAGCCGGACCCGCGCGCCGGCCTGGTCCAACAGGTCGATCGCCTTGTCGGGCAGGAAACGGTCGCTGACGTACCGGTCGGAGAGCGTCGCCGCCGCGTCCAGCGCCTCGTCGGTGAACCGCACCTGGTGGTGCGCCTCGTACGCGTCGCGCAGCCCGTGGAGGATCTCGACGGTCTCCTCGACGCTCGGCTCGGGCACCAGCACCGGCTGGAAGCGGCGCTCCAGCGCGGCGTCCTTCTCCACGTGCTTGCGGTACTCGTCCAGCGTGGTCGCGCCGACCACGCTCAACTCACCGCGCGCGAGCGCCGGTTTGAGGATGTTGCCGGCGTCCATCGAACCCTCGCCACCGCCGCCCGCGCCGACCACGGTGTGCAGCTCGTCCAGGAACAGGATCACGCTCTTCTCGGCCGCGGTGACCTCGTCGATCACGTTCTTCAGCCGCTCCTCGAACTCGCCCCGGTACTTGGAACCCGCCACCAGCGCGGTCAGGTCGAGGGTGACCACCCGCTTCTCCTTGAGGCTCTGCGGCACGTCCCCGGAGACGATCCGCTGGGCCAGGCCCTCGACGATCGCCGTCTTGCCGACGCCCGGCTCACCGATCAGCACCGGATTGTTCTTGGTCCGCCGGGAAAGGATCTCGACGGTCTGCTCGATCTCCTCGGCCCGGCCCACCACCGGGTCCAACCGGCCCGAACGCGCCTCCTCGGTGAGGTCGCGCCCGTACTCGTCCAGCGTCGGCGTCTCGCTCGGGCGGGCACCCGTACTGCTGCGCTCGCCGCCGGTGCCGCGCCCCTCCAGCACCGACTTCAGCGCCTCCTGCGAGGGCGCCGCGTTGCGCAGCGCCACCCCGGCCCCCGAGCGCTCCTGGTCGAGCAGCGCGCCGAGGATGTGCTCCGGGCCGATGTACGAGGCGCCCACCGCCTGCGACTGGGCGTGCGCGGCGAGCAGCGCGCGCTTGGCCGAGGGGGTGAGCGCCGGTCGGCCGTCCACCGCCTCGGGGTCGCCCGCGGGCAGGGCGTGCTCCAGGTCCCCGGAGAGCCGGTCCGGATCGATACCGGCCCGTTCCAGCATCCGGCGCGAGGGTTCCACCCGGGTGGCCGCCCACGCCAGGTGCGCGGTGTCGAGGTCACTGGAGCCGTCCTCGGCCGCCCGCCGCGCGGCCAGCGCGAGCAGCTCCTGCGAGGACTCGCTGAGCAACCGCCCGATCGGCACCCGCTGCACGGCGGGCGGGGAAGCCAGCGGGCTCATCCCGAAGAACCGGCTGAGCAGATCGGAGAACGGATCGTTCGATCCGAACGGGGGCACGGTCACGGCGCTTCACCTCTCCCAAGCGGTTTGCAGCCACACAAACACAGGCCGCGGCACCTCGCCTGTCGAGCCGGGCGGCGCCGTCACCCGGCGTGCCCGGGCCTCGCCGCCGGCGGGACATGCGGGCGGACGTGCGGGCCCGACACAGAACCGTTCACGGGGCCGGGAACTCGCGTTCACCCGATGACCTGGTCCAGCAGCACACCGCCGCTGTACGTCACCCCCATCGCCAGCAGCCCGCCCACGACGTTGCGCATGATCGCCCGCCCCGGCCCCGCCCCGCCCAACCAGGCACTCGTCCAGCCCGACACGGTCAGCGCGACCGCCACCGCCACCACCGTCACCAGCAGCCGCCACGACTCCGGCGGCAGCAGCACCGCCAACAGCGGCACCAGCGCGCCCAGCGTGAACGCCGCCGCGCTCGCCAGCGCCGCCTCCCAGGGGTTGGTCAACACGTCCGGGTCGATGCCCAGTTCGGTCTGCGCGTGGGCCGCCAGCGCATCCCGCTCGGTCAGCGCCGTCGCCACCTCCCGGGCCAGGCCGTCCTCCAGCCCGCTGCCCCGGTAGTAGTCGGTCAGCTCGTCGAGCTCCCCCTCCGGATCCTCCGCGAGCTCCCGCCGCTCCTGCGCCAACGCGGCCCGCTCGGTGTCCCGCTGGGTGCTGACCGAGACGTACTCGCCCGCCGCCATCGACATCGCCCCCGCCAACAGCCCGGCCACCCCGGCCGCGAGCAGCGCCGTCCGGGAACCCTCCGCGCCCGCCACACCGGTCACGAGGCCGGCCGTCGACACCACGCCGTCATTGGCCCCCAGCACGGCCGCGCGCAGCCAGTTCAGGCGCGAGGAAAGCTCCGCCCGCGACTCCCCGAGCTGCTCAGCCATCCGCCACCGCTCTCAGGGGTCCGCCCGGTCCCCCCGATCCTCGCCCGCCACCCGCGGCCCCGCCACCCGCCCGTCCGCTGTGACCGGCGTGCGCCGGTTCCGGCTCGCGTCGGGCCGGTGCCCCTGCCTGCGCGGCCGAACCGTCCCCAACGGGCACCGACACCTACAGGACGGTGCCTCAGTCCAGCTTCGCTAGCAGGGAATCGACCAACCGGACCCGATCAGGCGCGCCGATCCGCTCGAAGATCCCCCGTGACGCCCGGTAGTGGACCGCTGATCCAGAGACGTCACCCGCCAGCTTCCGCACATTGCCGAGGTTGGCCAGCACGCTCGCCAGATGGAAGTCATCACTCATCTCCTCGAAGCGGGCGCGAGCGTACTCCAGGGCCTCGGTCGCTCTGCGCAGATCACCCATGTGCAGATATGTGGCCCCCAGGTTCAGGTGGGCGAGAGCCACCCCGAACTCGTCCTGGACCTCCTGGTAAGCGGTCAGGGAGTCCCGATAGCTGCCCAGCGCCGACTCGAAGCGACCGGAATCGTTGAAAACCAGAGCCAGCCCGCCGTGCGCCGAGGCTTCCTTCCGAAGGTCTCCGGATGCCTTGTGAAAGAGAATGGACTCGGCCAACGCTTCGCCAGCGTCCTTCAGTCTCCCGGATTCCCGAAACGCCGTGCCGAGATTGGTAAGGGCGGCACCGATCTTCACCGGGCTGCCCGTGCGCTTGGCCAGCCGGACCGACTCAAGAAGGACCGGGATCGCGGCAGCCGGGCTCCGACGCTGGCGCACGGCAGCGCCCAGGCTGGTGTTGGCGTCGCACTGACCTTCCAGGAAGCCGATCCGTTCGGCTATCGCAACCGCCTTCGTCAACTTCCTGATCGCGTCGTCGAACTCCCTCCGGGCCGTCAGACACAGTCCGAGGTTGTTCAGGGCACGGACCTGCCATTCGACGTTCCCGCACGCTCTGGCAGCCTCGAACGCCGCTGTCGCACACTGGAACATATCGGCCGCACGTCCCCGTATGTCGAAGAAGAGCACCAGTTGCATGAAGATGAAGTACGCGTCCTCGGGCAGGTCTTCGCTGGTCGCCCGCAACGCCGCCCCCTTCAGGTTCATGTGTTCCGTATCGAACCAGTCAAGCGCCCCGCTGATGGAATCGAAACGCCCGGTTCCGTCGCGGTGGGTGCTGCGCAGCGCCCTATCGGCCTCCTCGGAGATCTCGTAGTACCGCCTCGCAAGCTCTCCGAAGAGTTCGCGATGTCGGGACCTGACCATGAGTTCGTTGGACTTCTCCGAACTGAACAGATAGACGAGATCGTGCAGTACCCACCGCTCCGAGGAGTCACGGGACAGCAGGCTGGCCTGCCCGATCCGCCGGAGCACCGTTCGGACCCTCGCCACCGGAACCCCGATCAGGACGCTCGCGATCTCCTCGGACACCTGCGGGGTGGGGTTGACGGAGAGCCTGCAGAACGGCTCCTTCAAGTCTTCGTCGAGGTGCCGGAACGAGACTTCCAATGCGGCTCGGACGGCCGTGTCGCCGTATCGCAGGACATCCAGCCGGGTCCTGGCCTCCGCCAGTTCCTCGACCAGGCCAGAGACTCCCAGGGTCGGGTCCTCCTTCAGGATGGCCGCCGAAATCCGCATCGCCAGCGGGAGCCGGCCGCAGAGTTCCCAGAGCCGCTCGCGCTCCTCGCCCGCGTCGGCCCACCGGCTCGGCGTAAGGATCCTCCGGAAGAGCGCATCGGACTCCTCGACTGTCATGCAGCCCAGGGGTACACACTCGACACCGTCCATGATCCCAATGCGCATACGCGAGGTGATCACCAGCCCGTGCGCATCGGCTCTCGGGACCAGCTCCGCGACCTGCGAGAGCTGGGCCACGTTGTCGAACACCAGAAGCACCGGATTTCCCTCTGCGGCACGCCGGTCGAGGAAGTCGTGGTAGTAGGAGGGCAGCAACCCGACCTCGACCGGCAGCTCCGCCGCCGGGACTCCCAACGCCGAGAGCACGGGGGCATACGCGTCCTCGGGACGCCCCATGGTGCGGCGGTCACCGGTGAACCCGTTCATGTCGACGAAGACCAGGCCCCCCGGGTACGCCTCCCGAACTGACAGGTCTCCGAGGACGTTGTCGACAAGGGAGGTCTTGCCCACTCCGGCCATCCCCGTCAAGAGCAGCCTCCGGTCCGCTGCACCGGTCAGGATCTGCCGGAGCAGAGCGGAGTGCTCCTCACGGCCCACGAACCAGTTCGCCGGAGAACGCACCGCCCCGCGGACAGGACGGGCCTGGAGGATCGACTTCGTTCCCCCTCTGGATCTTACGGAGCGCGCATACTCGTGGACCTCGCTCAGAAAATCCGCGACCGTTGTACCGGAAAGCTTCCGAGTGGTCCCAAGCGGAATCCAGGAAGGCGGGTCGAAATCCTCCTGAAGCACCCTGCTGATATTGACCCAGAATAGCTTCCTCGAATCGACGTCGTACACCACGCCGAATACCGGGATGATGCTGTTGCGCCAGTCTTCGACATGACCGTCGACGGGAATCGCGTAACCGTTCGACCGCTTGTACTTCTGCCCGCTCTTGACCTGGATCGCCACACAGACACCAGTCCGGTACCCGCCTTCGGTGAGCATCACCAAAAGGTCTTCCCCGTAGTCGTTCCCCCCGTCGATCTCCTGAACGATCTGATCGTGCTCTTCCAGCAGCATGCGAAGCGCATTGACGCCGGCCCGCTCGATCCGCCTGGTCTGAGTAACCCTCACCGCGCCCCGACTTCCTCGCCACCCGATGTGACCACCCAGCACGGTAGCGTGCCGACCGAAAGGAGGCCGGAGGATTTTCCTTCGTTCACACCTATGGGTTCACCGGACAGCCGGGAATCGTCGAGTCCGTGGGGTGGCGCCGCCCTCGGTGTACCAACCGGCACACCGGCAACGGCCGAGGGCCGGTCCGGGAGGTGTGTACCTCCCGGACCGGCCCTTGGGGTGGTGGGCGCGGACGGTTTCGAACCGCCGACATCTGCTTTGTAAGAGCAGCGCTCTACCACTGAGCTACGCGCCCCCTGCCGCATGCCCGGTGGGCGTACGACGAGTGCCTAGGGTACCTGGTCCCGGGAGGTGGTGTGGGTCGGGTGTCCGGTGGGGTGGCGGGTGGGCGGGGGTGCGGCGGGGTGCGGGGCCGTGAGGTGGATGGGGTGGGAGGGGGTGCCGGGCCGGTGGGGGGATCGGGGAGAATGGAGGCCGGATCAGCGGGTCGGAGCAGGGAGCGCGCAGTGACGGTGGCCGGCGGGAGCGGGCGGGGGCGGCGTCGGGCGGGGAGTGCGCTGGCCGACGCGTTGGTGTTGCCGGTGGTGCTGGCGGGTGCGCTGGGGGCGGTCGGGCTGGCCTCGGCGGGGACCGGCGGCTGGTGGGGCCGGCGCGGCGGCGGTGAGGGCGGACGAGCACAGGCCCGGGAGGCCCGGGCGGCGGCCCAGGAGGCGTTCTACGAGCTGGAGGAGACCCAGCGCGAGGTGCAGCTCGCGGTGGAGACGGTCCGCGCGGCGGAGGAGGGCCAGGCGGCGCAGCGCGCGCTGGCCGACCTGGCGGCGATCTCCGGCCGGGTCGACCAGGTCACCGTGAACTACCTCGCCGCGCTCGACGCCCACAACCTGGACAGCGAGACCCTGGACGCGGGCACGGCCGCGCAGGCCAAGCGCCAGTTGGAGGATGTGAAGGGCCAGCTGGGCTCGGCCAGGGCGGAGCTGAACGACTTCCTGCGCCGTCTCCAGCCGACCGTCCAGCACGCCGAGCAGCAGCTGATGCGGGTCACCCCGGCGGTCGAGCAGGCCAAGCGCGCGCTGCTCGCGGCCACCACCGCGCTGGACGAGGCGCGCGGCGCAGGCCTGCGGGCGGACGACCTGGCGGCCCGGCTGGCCGAACTGGCGCCCGAGCTCGGCCGGCTGAACGAGGGCCCGGCCCGGCACGGGGTCGCGGACACCCTGCGGCGCGCGGACGACGTGAAGCACCGCGCCGAGGCGATCGCCGCCGACGCCGGGCAGTTGCCGGAGCGGGCGCGGGAGATCGACCGGCGGGTGGCGAGTCTGCGGACCCGCATCCAGGCGCTGGAGACCAAGGCCGCGACGGTCGAGCCCGCTCTGAGCGAGTTGCGCCGCCGGTTCAGCACCGCCTGCTGGCAGGACCTCCAGCGGGTGTCGGACCAGGTCGCGGAGACCGGCCGCGCCGCCGAGCGCAAGCTCGCCGAGGCCGCCCGGGCGCGGGACGAGCAGCGCTGGGCGGACGCCACCGCCGCGATCGGGACGGTCCGCGCGCTGCTGGAGACCGCCGACGGCTCGGTGTCCGCGGTGAACGACCGGCTGCGGCAGCTGAACGAGGTGCAGCACGACCCCAACCGGGAGATCGAGCGTGCCCGCTTCGCGATCCGGGACGCGCAGCGGCTGGCGATGGCCGGGCGCAGCGCGCCGGACCCGCGGCACGCCGCCCCGCTGGACGAGGCGGTGGCCCGGCTGGACCGCGCGGTGGCCGCGCTGGAGGCGGCGGGCCGGCACCCCGACTACTGGCACTTCCTGACCGAGCTCGCGGGCGTGCGGGACACGGCGGCGCGGGTGATCGAGCTGATCCGCGGGGACCTCGGCGGTCACCGGTAGGACCGGGAAGGCCGGTAGGACCGGGAACACCGACGGCACCGACGGCACCGGCGGCACCGACGGCACCGGAACAGGGCTCCCGGCAGCCACCCCCGCTGGGTACGCTGCCGGTATGCCACGCTACGACTTCCGCTGCCGCTCCTGCGGCGCCACCTTCGAGCTCCGCCGCCCGATGGCCCAGGCCAACGACCCCGCCGTCTGCCCGCAGAGCCACGAGGACACCGTGAAGCTGCTGTCCACCGTCGCCGTCACGGGCGGCGCGGCCGCCGCCCAGCAGGCCCCCGCCGCCGGGGGCGGGGGCGGTTGCTGCGGGGGCGGTTGCTGCGGCTGACCGGGGCCGGTCCCGGTCAGACCCCGACCGGCAGGGCGGACGTTCCGGCGAGGAACCGCCTGACGATCTCCTCCCCCGCCGTCACCCCCACCTCCGTCAGGGCGGTGACGCCGGGGGCCGTCCAGCCGCTGTCGGCGAGTTCGCCGTGTCCCGGGCGCCAGCCCGCGTCCGCCGCGAGCAGCAGGTCCGCGTCGAGCAGTGAGTCCCCGGCCGCCAGCACCGTGTCGGCGCCGGCGCGCCGGACGACCTCGGCCAGCGCGGCGCTCTTGGTGAGCGGCGCGGGCACCGCGTACACCTTGCGCCCCTGCAGGGAGACCGTCCAGCCGCGTTCGGCGCACCAGCCGGTCAGCTCGTCGAGCCACCCCTCCGGCAGCGCGGCGCGCTCGACCACCAGGTAGGCGAACAGTTCGTCGGCGACCCGCCGCTTGTGCGTCCACTCCGGGTCGGCGCAGAGGGCGAGCCGCCGGGTCACCTCCTCCAGCGGGGCCGAGCCGGCCGCGATCCGCGTGGTGATCTCGGCCCGCCAGTCGCGGTCCGGCACGCCGTCCACCAGCAGCTGCCCGCCGTTGGCGCAGATCGCGTAGGCGGGGACCCAGTCCGGCGTCGGGCCGGGCAGGTTGACCCGCCCGTACTGCTCCGGTGTCCGGGTGGTGGCCGGGACGAAGCAGACCTCCCGGGCGAGGTCGGCGAGCAGCCCGGCGGCCCGCTCGGTCATGAAGGACAGCGGCCGCCCCTGGTACACCTCGACGCAGAGCAGCCGCGGCGCGAGCCGGTCGGGCTCGGCCAGGGCCATGGCCCGTTCGGAGTAGATCAGCGTCCGGTCGAGGTCGCTGGCCACCAGAACACCCATCAGGAATCCCTCCCCGTAGTCTCGGTCGCGACGCGCCCATCGGTGAAGGCACGCCGGTCGGTCACGGCACTCCCGTCGGCGCCGGGGCGCACGTCGGTGCCGGGGTGCCCGTCGGTCACGGCACGCCCGTCGCCCCCGGTCGCCCCGCGGCTGTAGCGGGGGTGGATCAGGCCGACGCAGGTGTACGGCAGGCCGTCCACCTCCTCGACCTCGACTCCGCGCTGGGCGGCGAGCAGCCGGACGTGGTCGAGGTCCGCGCCGGCGCCGCGCCGGGCGAGGATCCGCCAGGGGACGCGCCGCAGCAGCACCCGCGTCGTCTCGCCGACGCCGGGCTTGACCAGGTTGACGTTGTCGATGCCGTACTCGGCGCTGATCCGCTCGACCGCGGCCCAGCCGGCCCAGTCGGGCGCCCGCTGCGGGTCGTCGGCGAGCCGGCCGGCGCCCTCGGCCACCGCGGCACGGACCTCGCCGAAGCGGGCGGCCACCGCGTCCAGGAAGGCCGCCGAGACGTCGCTCCCGGCCAGTTCGGCGTAGTGCTTGGCGCCGTGGAAGTCGTCCGGCCCGATCAGCCCGGCCCGCAGCACGGTGCGCGAGACCAGCCCGGAGACGGTGGAGTTGAGGCAGGCGGACGGGATCAGGAAGTCGTCCCGGGTGCCGTACGTCCGAACGCAGCGGCCCGGGTCGGCCAGCACCGCGAGGTCCGGGTCGAAGTCGGTGCCGGCCAGCGCGCCGGCCAGTTCGCGGGTGATCGCGCCCTTGCCGGTCCAGCCGTCGACGAACACCACGTCCTGCGCGCGGTGGTGGGCCGCCAGGTACCGCAGCGCGACCGGGTCGATGCCGCGGCCGCGCACGATCGAGACCGCGTAGTGCGGGACGGACAGGCCGTGCGCGAAGGCCAGCCAGCGCCGGACCAGGATGCCGACGGGCGTGCCGGCGCGGGCCAGCGAGGCGAGCACCAGCCCGGGGCCGCGCTCGCGCAGCAGCGTCTCGGCGACGGTGCCGACGGCGAGCGCGATCCGGCCGGCGGAGCCGCGCAGTGCCTGCTGGAACAGCTCCTGGTACTCGGGGCTGGGCTGGTACTCGACCGGCAGCGACTCGGCGTAGTGCGCGCCGCCATTCTGGACTGCCTCCTCGCGCTCCTCGGTGGGGGCTTCGAGCGCGACCCCGGAGAGGTCCTTGAGGAGCCAGGCCACCTCCTCGGCCGGGTACGAGGAGAACGCCGGCCCGTACAGCGGCACGGGCAGCGGCACGGGCAGCGACGGCGACGGCGACGGCGACGGCGACGGCGACGGCGACGGCGAAATGGACGGCGCAGCAGGCCCAGCCGGCGAAGCGGCACCCCCGGCCGCCGGCCGGTGCGAGGGCAGCACGGCGAGCACCACCCGGTCGGTCACCTGCCGCAGCTGGCCGAGCAGCGCCCGCTCGCCCTCGTGCAGCGCCGGGGTGTCGGCCATGTCGTCCACCACCAGCACCACCGCGTCGAAGCGCCGCGCCGGGTCGCTGCCGGGGGCGACGTTGTACGCGTAGCGCTCGGGCGAGCCACCGTCCTGCGGGTCGTCGTGGGCGGGGAAGGCGAGCCTGGTGCGGATGGCGTAGCCGGGGTCGTCCACCGCCAGGACGGGCGAGCGGGTGGTGGTGGAGAACCGGACGCGGTTGCCGCCGAGCCGTTCGTCGAGGGCGCCGGCCAGGCGCAGCGGCGCGTACATCAGCTCCTCGAAGCCGAGCACCAGCACCCGCCGTGCCCCTGCGGGCAGGGCCTCGGCCAGCTGTCCGGCGAGTCGGGGCAGGGCGGCGTCCAGCCGGGCGCGGTCGCGGGCGGTGAAGCCGTGCCGGCCGCCGTCCGGGAGTCCGGCGGGCCAGTCCAGCGCGATCCGGGCCAGCGGCGCCGCGGGGGCCGCCGGTGGCGCTTCCTCCGGTGCCGCCCCGGCGATCAGCCGCTCGGCCCGGGCCACGACGTCCTCGGGCAGCTCGACGGTCCCGCTCGCGGTGGCCACCAGGTCCAGCCGGACGCCGAGTTCGGCGGCGGCCTCGTCGAGCCGGCGCCGGTCGGCCGCGGAGCGCAGGTCCACCAGGGCGACCACCACGTAGTGGCCGCGGGGGTGGCGGGCGTGCAGGTCGCGGATGGTGTTGAGCACCGTGCGGCCGGTGGAGAACTCGTCGTCCACCAGCACCAGCGGCCCGTCCCCGGCGAGGAGTGCGGGGTCGGCGGGGAGCAACAGGTGCGAGGTGGCGTGCGAGTGCTCCTCCTCGAAGCCGCCGACCGGGGCCAGGCCGGGCACCGGTCGGCGGGTGGAGTGCAGGTAGGGGGCGTCCAGGCCGTCGGCGACGCTGTGGCCGAGGCCGGTGGCCGTCTCCGCGTAGCCGAGCACGACGGCGCGCGCGGTGGCCGCGGCGCCGAGCAGTTCGCGGACCCGGCGGCCGAGTTCGAGCCCGGTGCCGTGGACCACCGAGGGCCGCTGCGGCACGTGCTTGCCGAGCACGTTGGAGACCAGCAGGTGGGCGCGCTTGGGGTTCCCCGAGCGCAGCGCCAGGCCGACGAGTTCGGGGAGGCGCTCGGATCCGGTCAGCGCGATCCCGGCCCGGTCGGCGACCCAACGGCCGGTCCACGTCTGCGGTGTTGCTGTCACTGCTGGTCCTGCCTTCGATGGTGCGTTCGTGCGTTCGTGCGCTGGTACGTCGGTACGTCGGTGCGTTGGTGCGTTGGTGCGTTGGTGCGTCGGTGCCCGCCGCTCACGGATCCGTCATATCCCCGCCGGGGGAACCGGAGGGAACGGCTCGGGTTCGGTCGCGGAAACAGTCAGCCGCACAGGCAGGCCGACAGCAGTTCCGCGAAGCTCACGTCCTCCCGGGCCACCCCGAACACCTCCGCCCGCAGCAGCACCCGCTCCGCCCAGGCCCGGTGCGGCCGGGCCTCGTTCATCTTGTTGGTGTACGCCGAGCGAAGTACCCCGCCGCCGTCCTGCTCCTGCCGGAGGATGTCTCGGGCGTCGCAGTACTCCTCGTGCGTGACCACGGAGAGGGCGTGCACGGCCGGCACATGGCTGGGGTGGATGCAGGTCTTGCCGAGCAGGCCGTTGGCCCGGTCGAGTTCGACCTCCCGGATCAGCCCGTCCAGGTCGTGTTCGATGATCCGTCGGCGGACCTCCTCCCCGGAGGCCCGCAGTGCCCCGGCAGTCCCGGCAACCCCGACAGCCCCGGCCGCAGCCCCGGCCGCGGCGGAGACGGACGCCCCGGCGAACGGGGTCCGGCGCAACTGCGGCTTGAACATCCGCTCCTGCACCGGGAAGTACTCCCAGACCGGTCCGGTGACGGTGTACCCGGTGCCGTCCGCCCGGCCGAGCACGTTGACCACGTCCCCGATCACCGACGCGACCAGCGCCACGTCGTACGCGGTGAGGTCGGGCGAGCGCCGCAGGCCGTACGCGGAGCAGAGGTCGGTGACACCGAGCCGGACGGCGAGCACCCGCTCGCGGTGGCCGGCGAGCAGGTCGGCGATGCCGAAGAGCTGGTCCCGCCTGGTCTCCAGGTGGGCGAGTTCGGGTGACTCCAGGACGGGCATGGCGAACAGCCGCCGCCCGGTCGCGGCCTCGGCGGCGGCCAGCGCGGCCAGGTACTCGCCACCGTTCTCGGGGGTGAACTTCGGCAGTACGAAGCCGCTCAGCAGTTCGACGGCCGGTCCGAGGCGCCGGGCCAGGTCGAGGATCTGGGTGGCGGTGCGGACCCTGATGAAGAGCAGGGGATGGCCCTGTGTACAGGAGGTGAAATCCTTGACCAGGTCATTCAGTTGCTCGACCAGGTTCCGCTCGCCCGCGTCCACCTCGTGGTCGGCGATCGCGTCCTCCAGGCAGAGCACCATCGACACCACGCCCCGACCAGCGAGTTTGCGGATGTCGGCGGCCAGGGCGGGCCGGGTGGCCGGGCTGTAGAGGGTGCCGCCGAGGGCGGTGGCGAGCACCGTCGGCTCGCTCCGCACGTCGAACGGGCGCGGCTGTTCCAGGAAGAGCCGGCCGCGTACGTCCTCGGCGAGGTGGCCGAAATGGCGCAAGGTGCTCTCCTCCAGGAAGTGGACCGGCCCCTGACCGGTTGCCGACGACACCCTGGTCAACCGGCCGACCGGGCGCCTTGGTTCCCGGGGCGCCTCCGCCGGGCGCCCCTGCGTCGAAACCCCGGGGACCTTTCGACCGCCCATCGTACGGACGGGATCCGGCCGGTCCCGGTTCCCCGGCACTGAACTCCCGGAACATCCCGGTCCACTTGGACGATCATGGGCGGAACGGCGACGAACCCCGGAAACGACGGCGGCAAACCTCGGAAAGCGCAAGTCTTGGCAAAGTCCGACCCGGCACGGACCGGTCCGGTCACGTTGTCCGAAGGGGTGGCGAACAGGCAGGATGGTCGGCTATGACGCACGTGATGGCCAAGGGCGCCAACATCGCACTGCCGGCGGCGGCGGTCCGCGCCGTGCTGCGCTGGAGCGCCACGCCCGGTGCGCCGGACGTGGACGCGTCGGCGCTGCTGCTCGGCGCCTCCGGCAAGGTCCGCTCGGACGCCGACTTCGTCTTCTACAACCAGCCCCGCCACCCCTCCGGCCTGGTCCGCCACCTGCCCAAGCAGCAGACCTCCGGCGGCGCCGAGATCATCGACACGATCGAGGTCGAGCTGGGCAAGCTGCCCGCCGAGGTGGACCGGGTGGTGCTGGCCGGCTCCTCCGAGGGCGGACCGTTCCGCGCGGTGCCGGGGCTGCGCCTGCTGCTCTTCGACGCCACGGCCGGCGAGGGCGTGCCCGCGCTCGCCGAGTTCGAGATCGACGACGCCGAGAACGTCACCGCCCTGGTCGCCGGCGAGCTGTACCGCCGGTCCGGGTCCTGGAAGTTCCGGGCGATCGGCCAGGGCTACACCTCCGGGCTGATCGGTCTCGCCACCGACTTCGGCATCATGGTGGACGACGAGGCGGAGGCCGACCAGGTGCCCGCCCAGGTGCCCGTGTCCACCACGCCGTTCGGCACTCTCGACCCGCGCAGCACCGCGATGCCGGACCCGCGCTCGACCACCCCCGAGCCGGGCACCTTCACGCTGGCCCCGGCCGTCCCGCAGTCGCCGCCGGCCCAGCCGCCCGCCCCGACCCAGCCGCCCACCCAGCCGCCGGCCACCGCCCCGGCCCCGGCCACCGCCGCCGCGAGCGCCTCGCCCGCACCGGCGACCCCGCCACCGCCCGCGGCCCCGCCGACCATGCCCCCGCCGCCCACCGCACCCCCGGGCCACCAGCCCGGCACCGGCTACGGCTACCCCCAGCAGACCGGCCCGGCGTACGGCCACCCCCAGCAGCAGCCCGCCGGCGGCTACGGCTACCCGCAGCCGGGCACCGGCCAGCAGCCCTACCAGCAGCAGCCGGGCGGTTACGGCTATCCCCAGCCGAACCAGCCCGTCCCGCAGCAGCAGCGCCCCGCCGGCTACGGCTACCCGCAGCCCGGCACCGGCCAGCAGCCGCCCGTCCCGCCGCAGCCGCCGACGGCCCAGCCCCCGGCCTCCACCGGCGAGGAGTTCGCGCTGCCCCCGCAGGGCCCGCAGTTCCAGCCCCGCTGACGTCCCCGGCGGGGCCGCCCGACAGCCCCGGCCCTGCCGAGACCCGGGCCCGGCCCCACCATGGAACTGCCATGGAACCGCGATGGAACCGCCGACCGCCGACCGCCGTCAGTCGCTCTTGTACCCGCGCTGCCACTGCATCCCGAAGCCGTACAGCCGGTCGATGTCCGCCTGGAACCCGTTGACGTACCGCACCTCGCGGCGCACCGTCAGCTGGTTGTCCCCCGAGTTCTCGATCAGCACCACCGCGCAGGAGCGCGCCGCCCGGGCCCGCTCCTCCAGCTTGATCTCGATCCGCGGCCCGGTCTGCGGCACGATCGTGACCACCGCGTGCGACTGCTCGAAGGCCGGCGTGCCGTCGTAGATGTAGACGAAGATCAGCAGCCGCTTGAACTTGTCCTTCTTCTCCAGGTTGACGTACATCGTCTCGCCGGACGGCGCCCCGTACTGGTCGTCGCCGCTGAGCTTGATGTACGGCGCGTTCTGGAGGTCTCCGAAGAGCCCGCCAAGCGGCTGCACCACGCCGGTGCTCCCGTCCGAGAGCTCGTACATGCAGGCCAGGTCGAGGTCGACGTTCGTCGGCTCGGTGCCCTGCGGCGAGTCCGGGTCCTGCGGCCGCAGGATCCGCGGGCTGAGGAACCGCTTCACGGACTCCCGGGTGCTCGGCCGGGCGGCGCCTCCGGCGCTCATCGTCCAGTGCAGGTTGACGTAGAGGTAGCCGGTGGTGGCGGCCGACCCGGTGATCGCGTGCTGCGGGGCCGACTTGGTGAGTATGACCTTGTGCTGACCGCCGGGGTTGTCGAAGGTGTAGCTCTTGTCCCCGCGCAGGTACTCCCAGATCGAGACCATGCAGTCCTCTCCCCCTGCTCCCGTCAGGCGTTCTGACGGTCCGCCGACCAATGATCGGGCATCGGCCCGGCCGTCGGATACCCAGTCCGCCCCCTCCTCTACCCAACCGGGCCCGACCGGCGGGTCGATTGGCGGGAGGAAGCCGCCCTCCCGTAGCATGCCGCCCCTTCGGACGCGATATCGTCTAGCCGCACAGGTGTCCCGTCCGCCCCTGCGCGGGCGCGGCGGGCCCGTCGTGCGGCGACGAACGAACCGTCAGGCAGCTCCCGCTCGGCGGGCCCTGACCGCCTGTGTCGCGCTGTGATCCTGTCCCCTGCGGAAACCCGAGGCCCGACCCGCAATGAACCTGACCTCCATACAGCTGGTCTGGACCGTCGTCGGCGGCGCAGCCCTGCTGTTCGTCGCCGTCCTGATGGCGACGCTGCGATTCAAGAGCTCGAAGAAGGACGAGTCCGGCGACTCCTGGGAGCGCAGCGAGGAGCGCCGTCGGCGCAAGGAGATGATCTACGGCATCTCCTCGTACACGCTGCTGTTCTGCTGCGCCGGTGTCGCGGCCGCCCTCTCCTTCCACGGCCTGGTCGGCTTCGGCAAGGAGAACCTGGGTCTGTCCGGCGGCTGGGAGTACCTCGTCCCGTTCGGTCTGGACGGCGCCGCGATGTTCTGCTCGGTGCTCGCCGTCCGCGAGGCCAGCCACGGTGACGCCGCGCTCGGTTCGCGCCTGCTGGTCTGGGTGTTCGCGATCGCCTCGGCCTGGTTCAACTGGGTGCACGCCCCGCGCGGCGTGTCGCACGACGGCGCCCCGCAGTTCTTCTCCGGCATGTCGATCTCGGCGGCGATCCTGTTCGACCGGGCGCTGAAGCAGACCCGCAAGGCCGCGCTGCGCGAGCAGGGCCTGGTGCCGCGCCCGCTGCCGCAGATCCGCATCGTCCGCTGGCTGCGCGCCCCGCGCGAGACCTACGCGGCCTGGTCGCTGATGCTGCTGGAGAACGTCCGCAGCCTGGACGAGGCGGTCGACGAGGTGCGCGAGGAGCGCCAGGCGAAGCTGGACGCCAAGGCCCGCGCCCGTACGGCCGACCGCCGCGAGCGGGCCGAGCTGAAGGCCATCTCCCGGCAGGGCGGCATGCTCGCCCGGACCCGCGGCGGCCGCCAGGTTCCCGCCCTCACGGCTGCCGGAGACGGCCCGAGCGCTACGGAGCCTGCCCTAGCCGCGGGATCCGACGCCACCACCTCGACCTCGGCCTCGCTCCTGTCCGGCGACTCGCCGGAGCCGGCCGCCCTGGACGCCGGCCGCCGCCCCCGCGCCGCCGTCGGCTCCTCGTACTCGTCCTCGTCCTACTCGTCCTCCTCCTACTCCTCGTCCTCGTACTCGTCGTCCTCCTCCGGCACCGGGTCGTCCCGCAGCGGCTCGGCCATCGACCTGACGGCCGACGACGACACCCTGTCGATGCCGAAGCTGGACTCGCTGGAGCGCAAGCTGCGCGCGATCGAGCAGCAGCTCGGCTGACCCCGGCACCCTGCGGCCACGACCGCGGACCACGAGGAACGGCCGCCCCCGGGAAATCCCGGAGGCGGCCGTTTCGCTTGCCCTGCGGACTACTTTCCGGTGCCGACCAGCTCCGGTTCCTCGTCCGCGCCCTCGCGCCGGTTGCGCAGGATCGACGAGCCGAGCGCCAGCCCGATGAAGGCGACGCCGATCAGCCCGGTGACGATCTCCGGGATGTGGTACTTGATCCCGATCAGCAGGATCGCCGCCAGCGCGCCGATCGCGTAGTGCGCGCCGTGCTCCAGGTAGACGTAGTCGTCCAGGGTGCCCTTGCGGACCAGGAAGACGGTCAGCGAGCGGATGTACATCGCGCCGATGCCGAGGCCCAGGGTGATCTGGAAGATGTCACTGGAGATGGCGAACGCGCCGACCACGCCGTCGAAGGAGAACGAGGCGTCCAGGACCTCCAGGTAGAGGAAGAGGAAGAACGCGGCCTTGCCGCCGACCTGGACGATCGACTTGCCGGCCTTCTCCGCCTCCTCCTCGCGCTCCTCCTCGGCCTCCAGCCCCGACTCGAAGATCGAGGAGAGGCCGTTGACGGCGAGGTAGGTGACCAGGCCGAGGACACCGGCGAGCAGAACGGTTTCCGCGTGCTCCCCGGCGAAGAAGTTGGAGGCGAGCAGCAGGGCGACCAGGGCGACGACGGTGGAGAAGGCCTCCAGCTTGCCGACCTTCTCCAGCGGGCGCTCGATCCAGGCCAGCCAGTTGTAGTCCTTCTCCTCGAAGATGAAGTCGAGGAAGATCATCAGCAGGAAGACGCCGCCGAAGGCCGCGATGGCCGGGTTGGCCGCTTCCAGGTACTGGCCGTAGGTGAGGCCCTCGTAGGTCTTCTCGGAGTGCAGCGCGAGGTCGATGACCGTCGCGGGGCTGAGCTTCGCGGTGAGGCCGACGACCAGCAGCGGGAAGACCAGGCGCATGCCGAAGACCGCGATGAGGACACCGACGGTCAGGAAGATCTTCTGCCAGTACGGGTTCATCCGCTTCAACACCGTGGCGTTGACCACCGCGTTGTCGAACGACAGGGAGATCTCCAGGATGGAGAGGATCAGCACGATGCCGAAGCCTTGGGCTCCCCAGAGCAGTCCGGCCGCGATCAGGCCGATGGCGGTGATCGCGAACGACCAGCCGAATGTGCGGAGGAACACGGGAGTTGGCTACCTTTCGGGTTCTGGCCGTGCCGGGGGCGGCCTCGTCCCCGAGACGTCCTGACCGGGCCCGGCCCGGTCAGGTCACCCCCGCACTGCCCTCTGTTCTCATGATCGGGTCGGGTGCGACAAGTCCGATTTCCGCCTTTACTGTACGTTCACGCCGAAGTCGAGCGCGATGCCACGCAGGCCGGAGGCGTACCCCTGGCCCACTGCGCGGAACTTCCACTCGCCCGCGTAGCGGTACAGCTCACCGAAGATCATCGCGGTCTCGCTGGACGCGTCCTCGGACAGGTCGTAGCGGGCGATCTCCTGGCCGTCGACCGAGTTGACGACCCGGATGTAGGCGTTGCGGACCTGACCGAAGTTCTGGAGCCGCGCCTCGGCCTCGTAGATCGAGACCGCGAAGATCACCTTGTCGGCCTGTGCCGGGACGAGGTCCAGGCTGACCAGGACCACCTCGTCGTCACCCGTTTCGTCGCCGCCGGTGAGGTTGTCGCCCTGGTGCTCCACCGAGCCCTCGGGGCTCTTGAGGTTGTTGTAGAAGACGAAGTACTCGTCACCGAGCACTCGCCCGCCACCGCAGATCAGGGCGCTCGCGTCGAGGTCGAACGGGGCGCCCGTGGTCGAACGGGCGGACCAGCCGAGGCCGATCTGGACCTGTGTCAGGTTCGGCGCGGCCTTGGTGAGCGAGACGTTGCCACCCTTGGCGAGCGTGACCACCATGACGTTCTTCCTCCCTTGCTTCTCCCGGGGCGCCTTCCAGGTGTAGTCCCCCGCGGCCCCGGCCGACCGGTTCTGGTCGGCTGAACTTCCTGAACTCACATCCTCGCAGTGCGAGGAACCGCCGCGGCACCGGGCCGGACGAAGCCGGGGCGGGGCCCCGCCCCCGGGGGGGGCGGGGGGCCCCCCGGCACCGCGCGCCGCCCCCCCCCCCCCCCGCCCGCGGGGGGGGCGAAGCGTTGGGCCAACACGGCAGCGAAAAGTTAAA
>NZ_JBSHBN010000078.1:10469-41324 GCF_053612025.1 Kitasatospora sp. NPDC054768 | reverse complement strand
CTCCCCGCGGGTGCGGGGAGGCCGCCGCCGTGAGGCGTGGGCCACCGTCCGGAGGCCACGGGATCGGGCGATCAGACCCGGTCGGCCGCGATCAGCACGTACTGGAAGGAGCCGTCCTTGTAGGACTCGATGAACGCCTCCTCGATGCCGGTCACCAGCGAGGTGGTGTTGCGCAGCTCCCAGTAGGGCAGGGTGTCCGGGGTCAGGTCGATGACGGCCTGCGGCACCAGACGGTTGTCGGCCATCGCCCGCAGGTACTCGCGGCGCGAGTGGATGTTGCACTCGAAGTGGGCGTTGATCTGCGAGACCCGCTTCGACGGCTGGCCGTAGCGCGGGTTCCAGCAACCCGTGATGGTCACGTACCGGCCGCCGACGCTCAGCACCCGGGAGTGCTCGGCGAACAGGTCGTGCAGGTCGACGTACATGCTGGACTCGTTGTTCCAGGAGCCCGCGACCGTGCCGGTCTCGACGGGCATGTTCAGCATGTTGGCGACCCGGGAGCGGACGAAGTCGCCGATGCCCAGCTCGGCGGCGCGCTTGTTGCCGAACTCGGCCTGCTGGGTGGACAGGGTCAGGCCCTCGACCCGGCAGCCGAAGCGCTGGTGGGCCATCACCATCGAGCCGCCGCGGCCGCAGCCCGCGTCGACCAGCGTGTGGTCGGCGCGGATGTCGCCGAGGTGGTCGAGCAGCACGTCGGCCTGGGCGGACTCCAGGCGGTGCAGCTCGGCGATGACCTTCTTCTCGCGCTCGCTGTCGGCCGGGTCGCCGATCGCGGCCCGGTCGATCTCCCCGATCCCGTAGTGGTGGTGGTAGAGGCCGTCGACGTCACCCAGGCGAAGGTTGACCGGACGGGCCTCGTGGTCCCAGTAGCGTGCGATGTCGCCCTGGTACGGGGTCGCCGGGCCGGGAATAGTGTTGCCGGGGGTGGTGATGTCGTCGGTCACGGACATGGGTCAACTCCTAGTGGATGGTCAAGGGGTCGGTCATCAAAGGGGATTCGCTGCCGGTGGGAGGTGGCACCGCCGGAAGGGCCGGTGTCACCAGAAGTCGGGCAGCGTGTAGCGGTAGGTGTTGGTCTGGTGCCAGTAGTGGTTGCCGTCCACCCACGCGGCCACACCGCGCAGGAACCGTGGGAGGGCCGGCACCGGGCAGGACAGGGCCAGGGCCGCCGCCTCGGCCTCGAAGGCCAGCATCAGTTCGTTGTGGACCTCGACCGCCTTCAGGTAGCCCTCCTTGCGGGAGACGCCCTCGCGCTCGGAGATCACCACCGGCAGGTTCAGGTGCAGTCCGGGGCTGGCCAGCTCCTTCATGTACGAGTAGAGGTCGTTGACGATGGTGGTGGCGTTGGAGGCCAGCGCGATCACCCGCTGCATCGCGGGCAGCGCGTGCAGCTCGGCGGGCAGCTCGTAGCCGCCGACGGTGTCCGTGATCGTCGGGCAGGGGCGGAAGTTGTTGAACTGGCGCATGGCCAGGTACTCCCACACCTCCGGCACGTGGTCCGCCTGGTCCCAGGCGGCCTCGGCCAGGTACCCGAGGTGCAGCCGCGCCATGTCGTGCCGGAACCGGTCCGACTGGGAGGGCGTGGCGGCCCGGGTGAAGTACTCCATCGCCGAGTGGTAGGCGCGCCGGGGCGGGTCCGACGACAGCGAGGCCTCCCACTCCGGGTGGTACTCCGTCGTGGTGTGCAGCGGGTCCAGCGCGGTGTGCGCGAGCAGCAGGCGGCTGCCCAGGCCGATCGGCGACCCGCCGAGGTCCTCGCAGTAGCAGTCGTCCACCGCGTTCTCGGCCACCATCAGGCGGGCCGCGAGCATCAGGTGGTCGACGCTCGGCGCGTCCGGGTGGCAGGCCACCATGTAGCGCCCGGTGGAGAAGCCGTCGAAGTCCTTCTCCCAGTCCGGCGGGTAGAGCTCGACCTCCTCCATCGCCCAGACCTTGATCTCCGCACTGAGCGCCTCCACCCGCACCGGGTCGGGCTCGGCGATCGGGTGGTGGTACAGGCCGGGGATGGGGTCGCCGGCCTTGGGCTTGCCGCCGCTCGGCGCCTCGGCGGCCGGGCTCGCGGCCGTCGCGATCGTCGCGGTCGCGGCGGGCGGAACGGGCAGGACGTGGACGGGCGGCAGCCGGAACCCGGGGGTGGCCGCCGTGACCTCGGTCGCGGCTTCCGAGATCTCGGGCACCGGAACCTCGGAGGCGGGGGCCTCGGGGGCCTCGACCTCGGGCGCCGACACCTGCGGCCGGAACTGCAGCCCGGAGGTGCCCAGCCCGCTGGGCCCGCGCAGGATCCGGTCGATCGCCGGGGTGCTCATGGTCCCACCGCCGGGGCGGTCACGGGCCCGCATGGTGTCTCCGGTCTGGCACGCAGGGGCATGGAGGCTCCTCTGGGAAGGGGTCGCACACATATGACGGATCGTCATTTCGTCCACCTCGGACGGGAACTCGGGCTTCCGCCCCCGTCCCGTTCGGTTCACCACCGTAGGCGCGAAGGCGCGTTCCGCATCGCAACGGACGATCTTCCTCACCCGATAGGGTGAACGTTCGGGCTGACGACGTTTGAGCGGACCGCAGTCGTGCATTGATCACACCGGTCCCGGGGCGCCCTGGCCGCGAACCCTCCCGCCCGAGCCGCCCGCCCCCCGCGTCAAGCCGCTGACGCCCGCCCGTGTCCCGGGCCTCCCGATCGCGCTGTTCCGGTCGTGGCACGGGCTGTTCGCATGCGAAAAGACCGGAGGAACGCGCAGTGACAGCGCTTTCGATGCCCTCGCCTCGGAGAACCCGCTGGATTGCGGACCGGACCGGTCGGTCACCTCCCGGCCCGGTGCACGGCCCCACTGGTAAGGGGGACCAGAATGGCCTGGGCGCCGTGAGGACGGGGCCAGGAAGGAAGACCAGCGCATGGAGAGCCAGGCCCGCAGCCGCACCGCACTCGTCGAGGAGCTCATGGAGCGCTATCCCGACGTGCCCCGGGAGGCGGTGATCAAGGAGGACCTGCTGCGCGGCGGCATGGCCTTCGACGAGTCGGCACTCAGCGGCAGCGCCGGCGCCGACGGGGGCGGCGAGGTCAAGCCGAAGTCGTACTTCATCTTCTCCTTCGACCACCGCACCCTGCCCGAGCTGGGCGCCGCCGCGCTCAACCGGCCGCCGGAGGAGATCGTGCTAACCGGCGGCCCGTACGGGCTGCGCCGCACGGTGGTGTCGGTGCGGGTGAACCCGGACTCGCCCTACCGGGTCGGCGCCGGCGAGGACGGCACCCTCGGCCTCTACCTGGACGGCGCGCGGATCGCCGATGTCGGCCTGCCGCCGATGCCGGACTACTACCGGCACACGCTGGCCAACGGGAAGTCGGTGATGGAGGTCGCCCCGACCATCCAGTGGGGCTACCTGATCTACCTCACGGTGTTCCGGGTCTGCCAGTACTTCGGCGCCAAGGAGGAGTGCCAGTACTGCGACATCAACCACAACTGGCGCCAGCACAAGGCCGCCGGCCGCCCGTACACCGGGGTCAAGCCGGTCGAGGAGGTGCTGGAGGCGCTGGCGCTGATCGACGAGCACGACACCGCCCGTGCCTCCCAGGCGTACACCCTCACCGGCGGGGCGATCACCTCGCGCGTCGGCGGCCGGGACGAGGCCGACTTCTACGGGCAGTACGCCAAGGCCATCGAGGAGCGCTTCCCCGGCCGCTGGATCGGCAAGGTGGTGGCCCAGGCGCTGCCGCGCGAGGACGTCCAGCGCTTCCACGACTACGGCGTGCGGATCTACCACCCCAACTTCGAGGTGTGGGACAAGCGGCTGTTCGAGCTCTACTGCCCGGGCAAGGAGCGCTACGTCGGCCGGGACGAGTGGCACCGCCGGATCCTCGACTCCACCGAGGTGTTCGGCCCGGAGAACGTGATCCCCAACTTCGTCGCGGGCGTGGAGATGGCCGAGCCCTTCGGCTTCACCACGGTGGACGAGGCGATCGCCTCCACCGAGGAGGGCCTGCGCTTCTTCATGTCCCACGGCGTGGTGCCGCGCTTCACCACCTGGTGCCCCGAGCCCACCACCCCGCTCGGCAAGGCCAACCCGCAGGGCGCGCCGCTGGAGTACCACATCCGGCTGCTGCAGACCTACCGGGCGACCCTGGACGAGTTCGGCCTCTCCTCCCCGCCTGGCTACGGCCCGGCGGGCCCGGGCAAGGCGGTCTTCTCGGTGAGCTCCTTCATGGACTCGCTGCAGGGCTGAGCACGGCCCGCCCCGAAGGCGCCGCCGCCCATCGTCCGGGCGGCGGCGCCCGGCCCGTCAGCTCCCGTTCAGCGGGCGGACGGTGAGGATCTGCTCGGCCCGGCCCAGCGGGCCGTGGACGTCGTGCAGCACGGTGCTGGTGACGCCGTGCCCGGCCGGGCCGAAGCTGACGCTGGTGTCCAGGCCGGTCCAGGGGCCCTCGGGGCGGCGGTGGAAGTGGATCGTCAGGTCGGTGTTGGGGAACATCCACTCGGTGGGGTTCCGCCGCACCGCGATGCCGTTGGCGGTGTCCACCAGCTTGACGAAGGAGGCGTGCGGGCCGCTGGGCTCCCCCGCGACCAGCTCGACCGGGGTGGAGATCCAGGCGGCGGCTCGGCCCGGGGCGGTCTCCCGGCGGCGGACGTCGATCGAGGCGATGTAGCCGCCGCCCCACACCCCGGCCATCGTCCAGGGCTCGAACTCCTCGGGCCCGGGCAGCGGCCGGTCGTGGGTGCCGGCGACGGCGGTGGTGTCCAGCTCGGCGAGGAACCAGGCGCGGGCCCGGACCACGGCCCGCCCGCCGGTCACCACGGTGGCCTCGACCAGCTCGATGGTGCGCCCGGGGCGGACGGTCTCCACCGTGATCTCGAACTCGTCGAGGGCGATCAGGCCGAGTATGTCGTAGCTGATCCGGGCCAGCGCCAGGCCGTCGGCGGGGCGCCCGGCCCGCTGGTGGCCGGCCCGGTGGCGGTCGATGGCGTGCACGATCAGGCCGCCGAGCGGGCTGAAGTGCTGCTCGTCGGGGTGCCAGGCACCCTGCGCCTGCGCGGTGGGCTTGTAGCTGTTCTCGCCGGTGCGCTGGTAGTAGCTGTCGGGCGCGGCGGTGGGGGTGGTCACGTGCGCTTCTCCTCGGGCCGGATCGCTGGCTGCCGGGCGGGCGCCGCCGTGGTACGACGGCGCCCGACCTCGGCGTTCAGGATCGTAGGGGGCCGAACCGCCGGTGGGGCGTCACGGGTGACGCATCCCACACCCCCGGAGGACCAGGAGTGTCAGTGCGCGGCGAGCGGGTAGTGGTCGGAGAGGTCGGTGTAGGTGTAGCTCTTGCCCCAACTGCTCACCGTCCAGGGCGCGCTGTGCACCCGGACCACCTCGTTGGTGTACTCCTGCGGGCGGGCGTGGTCGGCCCGGTAGAGGACGTAATCGAGGTCCTCCTTGGGCTCGCCCGGGTAGCGGTAGGCGGCGACGGAGTTGTCGGCGGTGTCGAAGGAGTACGGCCAGCCGGTGCGGGCGGAGGCCGGGGCGAGATTGCCGTTGGTCAGCAGCGCCTGGTACTCGGAGCCGTGCGAGTCGATGTTGAGGTCGCCCGCGACCAGGATCGGTTCGTCGGCCGGGATCCGCTTGGCGTCCAGGAAGGAGCGCATCGCGGTGAGCTGCTTGGCCCGGATGTCCGCCGCCTGGCCGCTCGCGCAGCCCGAGTCGGTGGACTGGAGGTGGGTGCCGACCACGTGGGTGCGACGGCCGTTGACGTCCAGCACCGCGTAGACGAAGCCCTTGTTGGAGAACCAGTCCGAGCCGCAGGCGTCCTTGTAGACGTACTGCTCCTTGCGCAGGATCGGCCACTTGCTGAGCAGGGTGACGCCGCCGTCCTCGGGGGTGGTGGCGCTGTAGCTGCCGGAGGTGGCGTCCCAGCCGCTGGTGGAGCGGCCGACCACCGGCGTGTGGTACGGGTAGGCGGCCGAGGCCTTGGCGGTCAGCGCGTCGGAGGCCGAGTTGTCGAAGGCCTCCTCCAGCACGACCACGTCGTGGCCCTGGAAGAAGTCCGCCGAGGCGATGGCCTGCGCCCGGTACTGCTGGCCCCAGTTGGGGTAGAGCGAGGTGCTCATCAGGAACGTGTTGTAGGTCAGCACGTCGAGCGGGGGTGCGGTCGCGGGGGCGGTCTCGGCCGAGGCCGGGACGGCGCCGAGCACGGCGAGGACGGTGGCGGCGGCGCCGGCGGCGAGGGCGCGGCGGACGGACGACAGGGGCATCGGGCCTCCATGGGGGGCGTTGTCGTGGACCCGTCGGGTCGAGGGATGTTGTTCATCCAACTTGGCTGTCGGCACCGACCGCAAGACATCGGGCGAGCATGCGGTGAACTCGTCGGTAACACCGCCGGCGAGGGGCTGACGGGCGGTCACCGCCCCGCCCCTCCGTCCCGCCCCTCCGTACCGCCCCTCCGTACCGCGCGTCAGGAACCGGGGTCAGACTGTCCCCAGCGCGACGAAAGAACGAACGGGGGAAGACATGGCCGGCAGGAAGAAACGGAAGAGGCCGCTCGCCGAGGGGGTGGTCCCGCCCCCGAAGCGGGTCCGCAGGCGCCCGGAGCCGCAGTTGTCGGCGCGGGCGGTCCGCCGGACGGCGTGGCCGGTCGGGGCACTCACCCCGGTGCTGATGGTCGGCCTGGCGGTACTGGGCAGCAACCCGGACTACCAGCTGCCCTGCGGCATCCTGGCGTTCCTGGTGCTCTCCGCGGGCGTCGTCGCGCTCGGCTTCGTCCGGCCCCGCGGCTGGATCATCTGGCCGGCCGTCCTGCTCGGCGTGCTGCTGCTGGTCCTGCCGACGACGAGCATCCGCGCCCAGATCATGGCGCAGCGCGGCGTGGAGACCGCGGTGGTGGTCACCGCGGCCCACAGCGCGAAGGACAAGAACGGCAAGGTGAGCTGGACCTGCGCCATCCGCCGCGCCGACGGGCGGCCGCTGCCGCACGCCGAGGTCGGCGGCTACGGCTGCACGGGCACGCGCGACATCGGCGACACCGAGAACGTGCTGGTCGACCCGGCGGGCTGGGCGCCGCCGGTCCCGCTCGACGAGGACCTCGAATTCCGCCGCGGCGGCGTCCACGTCACCGCGGTGCTGGCCGCCCTGTGGGGCCTGCTCACCCTGGTCGCGGCGCGCCGCACCCTGCGGGAGCCGGGCGCCGCGGCCGGTCAGCGGGGCGGCAGGTAGCGCACCAGGACGTCGGAGCCGGTGCCGTTCAGGGCGCCGAACAGCAGGGTGGTGCCGAACGCGTCCACGGCCGGCGCGAAGGACGGGCCGACGGCCTCGGCGACCCGCTCGACCCGGCCGGTCCGCAGGTCCCGCCGGAAGAGGTCCGGGGCGCCGTTGGTGTCGCCGGGCACCAGGCCGGCGTCGTCCGAGACGAAGGAGACCCAGCGGTCGTCCGCCGTCATGACGGCCGGCTGGGCGCCGGCGGGGGCCACCTCCGTCACCGTGCCCGTGTGCAGGTCCCGGGCGTAGAGCGCGACGCGGGTGCCGCCCTGCTCCGGCTGGAACACCCGGAACAGCGCGTACCGGCCGTCCGGGCTCAGCCGGCTCAGCCGCACGGCGTCGCGCAGGGTGCCGCTCGGGTCGATGCTCGCGCCCTCGATCCGGCCGGTGCGGGTGTCGTAGACATAGAGCGGGAACAGTTGCCGGGTGGGCGGCGGCTTCAGGGCGGCCGGGACGGACTGCGCGGCCGGGGCGGCCGGCAGCAGGTTGGCCGCCTTCGACCGGAAGGCGACGGTCCGGCCGTCGGCGCTGAGCGAGGGCTCCACCGAGCCGCCGTCGGCGGGGGCGCCGCCCTGCCCCGCGGTGACCAGGCGGGTGGTGCCGGTCCAGCGGTCCGTCAGGTACACGTTGGCGGTGCCCGCCTGTGCCCCGGGGGCGAGGTCGGCGCGGTCCGAGGAGTAGGCGACGTACCGGCCGTCGGCGCTGATCGCGGGGCTGACGGAGTTCCCGGCGCCGGCGCCGGCGGTGACCAACTCGGTCCGGCCGCCGAGGCGGTCGCGGACGTAGACGTCGGTGCGCCCACTGCCGTTCCCGGCAACGGCGTTGACGGCGTCACTGCTGAAGGCGACGTACCGGCCGTCGCCGCTGATCGCCGCCTGGACGGTGGAGCCGTCCAGCTGGGCGCCGCCGTCGGCGAGGCTGACCCGCTCGGTGCGCCGCGTCCACAGGTCGCGGACGAAGACGTCGTAGAGGCGGTTGGTGTCGCCGGGCACCAGGTTGGAGGCCAGCGAGGCGAACAGCGCGTAGCGGCCGTCGGCGCTCAGCCCGAGCGGCTCGGACCAGTCGTCGGCGGGCCTGCCGTCCGGGCTCACGTTCACCCGCACCGTGTCGCCGTCCGTCACCTCGGACGCGGGCGCGGACACCGGTGCGGAGGCCGGTTCGGACGCGGGCGTAGTCCGGGCGTGCGCCGCCGGTGCCCCGGCGCCCACCAGCAGCGCGGCCGCCAGGGCGCAGACCACCCGTACCGTCGTCGTCCTCATGGGCTCCCCTCCCCTTGCGCTCCCCTTCGTTCCGGCCGAGCCAACCCCCCTGGGTGGCCACGGTCAACCCCGCCACCCCGCGATGGACACGATTCCGCCAACTCCCGGACACGACAGGAGCGCACCTACCGCACGAGCCGATCCACCGGCTCCCGGGACGCATCACCCACCCTGGCAAGGGAGGCGAGAGCAGATACCCCGAACCGGCTACATCCTCGCTAAACGCGGACCAATACGGGCATCCCACCCACGGTTGCTTCGCACCGAGGCAGCGCCCGGCCGTCGAGCGCTCGGCCGTCAACCGGACGTGACCGGCGGCAGTCGAGCGAAAGGCGGAAGCCATGAGCATGATCCAGACCGGCAAGCTGCAGTTGAACTCCACCAGCGCCACGGAGCTGACCGGTGGAGCCACCTCGACCTTCACCCAGGTCACCTTCCCCACGCCCTTCCCCAACGACGCGAACGTGATCGTCGTGCCGTTCGTCCAGACCTTCAACGGCCCCGACACCCCCGGTCTGCGGATCGCCGACGTCACCACCACCGGCTTCAAGATCCGCATCAACGAGCTCGTGGGCAGCGGCCGCGCGCTGTCCGACGGGCCGCACACCACCGAGACCATCGGCTGGATCGCCAGCACCGTCTGAGCCCCGGGCTCCTCGCGGCCCCGCACCGGCCCGGGGCCGCGAGGGGCCCTGCCCCGAACCTGCGAGCCGCCGCACCGGCCCGCGCCGCCAACGCCCCTTCGCATCGGGCGTGTTCCCCCGCCCCGGCTTGCCGGGTCGGCAAAACCCGTTGGACACGGACGACCACCGGTGCGAAGGTCCGGGAATGACCGTTGACGAAGCCTTTGCCCGGCCCGACGGCCCGCCCCTGGCCGTGTCACCGCCACTGCCCCTGCCGATGCCCCTGTCCCTCCCCGTGCCGCTGCCCGGCGGCCTGCTGCTGCGCGAGTCCCGGCCGGAGGACCTGGAGCAGCTCGGCGCGCTGCTCGCCGAGCGCGGCGACCCGGCGGACGCACTCGACCACCGTCTGGTGGTCGAGGACCCGGACGCCGGCTGGTCGGCCAGCGCGGTGGTGGTCGACGGCGACCGGGTCGTCTCCACGGCCACCCTGCTGGACGAGGAGCTGCGCCTCGGCGACGTCCGGCTGCCCGCCGGGCAGGTCGAACTGGTCGCCACCGACGAGGAGTACGAGGGCCGCGGCCTGGTCCGGGCCCTGATGCAGTGGGCGCACGCGCGCTCCGCCGCCCGCGGGCACGTGGTCCAGGCGATGATCGGAATCCCGTACTTCTACCGGCTGTTCGGCTACGAGTACGCCATCGACATCCCGGTCTCGCGGCCGCTGCGCTCCACCCCGCCCACCGAGGACGGCGCGCCCGCGCTGCGCACCGCCCGGGCCACCGACCTGCCCGCCCTGGCCGCGCTCCAGGAGCAGGCGCAGCGCGGCTTCGACCTCGCGATGGGCCACGCCCCCGCCCGCTGGCGCTGGCTGCTGGCGCACGACGCGAGCACGCTGCGGGTGGTCGAGCGCGCGGGCGAGGTGGTGGCGGTGGGCCGCACCACCCCCGTGGACGACGGCGAGTTCCACCTCGCCGAGGCGGCTGCCGCGGACGAGCGGGCGGCGCGCGAACTGCTGGCCGGTGTAGTGGCGTTGGCGCCCGAGGCGCGGCTCCGCGTGGTGCACCGGCCGGGCACCCTGCCGGCCACCGTCTGGCATGACCTGCTGGACCTCGCGCCGCGCCCCGAGGCGGAGCAGTACTACGTCCGCATCCCCGACCCGGCCGTGCTGCTCGACCGGCTGCGACCCCTGCTCCACCAGCGCCTCACCGCCGCCGGCCTGGACCGCGCCGACGGCGAACTGCTGCTCACCACCTACCGCGCCCACTACCGGATCCCGGTCGGCGCGCAGGGGCCGGGCAAGGTGGTCACGGGCGGCACGCTGCAGCACCTCGGCGCGTCCGGCGGCGTGGGCGTGGCGCCGGACGCGCTGGCGGCGCTGCTCTTCGGGCCCTACGGGATCGAAGGGTTGAGCCGCATCCGGCCGGACGTGTACGGGCGCGGGGACGAGGAACTGCACCGGGCGCTGTTCCCGCCGCTGACGGCCGACCTGCTGACGTACTACCTGCCCTGACGTCCGTCCCGCTGCGCCCCTCACGGGGACCTCGGCCGCTTCCCCTTTCGAGGCCCGGCGGCCGGGGCACGGGGTGCGCGGCGTGAACGAAGTGATCTTCCGGGCGAAGGACCTGATCCGCCCCGCCGGCATCGCCGCCCCGGTCCTCGCCCTCGTGCTCGAAACCGCCTTCGGCCTGTTCGCGCTCGCCGACCTCGGCACGGTGCTGCTGGTCGCGATGACCCTGGCGCTCGTCCTCCCGTTCCTCCTCGTGGCCCTGCGCGCGTGGACCGGGGTCGGCACCGACAAGTACCACTCGACGACGGAGTTCCTGGCGAACACCCGGCAGGTCATGGACCGGTGGGAACGGAACACCGCCCCGGACCGTCGCGTCGGGCCGCGGCCGCGGCTCTGGGACGTGCTGTCGATCCCGGTGATCGGTTCGGCCCTCGGCGCCGCTTTCGTCGCCGTCGTCCTGACGCAACTGCGGTAGCCCGACGGCCGTCGGAACACGAGGGTCACGAGGGTCACGAGGTCGGCTCCGGCTCCTGGGTGGGAGCCGGAGCCGACGCGCATTCCCCGCGACCGACGCGCCGTCGGCGCGGGTAGGCGCGCCGGTCAGTCCGGCACGGGCAGGCACTCGGCGAGCAGGCCGACGACGTCGCGCCACGCCCGCCGGGCGTGCTGCGGGTGGTGCGCGACGCCGGGGAGCACGGTGTGACCGACCGTCGGATGGTGGAAGGCGTGCTGGGCGCCGCCGTAGACCACGAGGCGCCAGTCGACGCCCGCCGCCTGCATCTCGGCGGTGAAGGCCTCCCTCCGCTCGGCGGGCATGATCGGGTCCTCCGAGCCGACCCCGGCCCACACCGGGCACCGGATCCGGGCCGCCTCGCCCGGGCGGCCGGTGGTGAGTCCGTTGACCGTCCCGATCGCCCGCAGGTCGACACCGGCGCGCCCGAGTTCCACCGCGATGGCGCCCCCGGTGCCGTAGCCGATGGCGGCGATCCGGTCCGGGTCGGTCCGCGGTTCGGCGCGCAGCACGTCGAGGGCCGCGTGGCCGATGTCCCGCATCCGGTCGGGGTCGGCGAGCAGCGGCATCACCCGCGCCAGCATCTCCTGCGGGTCGCTGATCCAGCGCCCGCCGTGGAGGTCGAAGGCCAGGGCCACGTAGCCCAGTTCGGCGAGGGCGTCGGCCCGGCGGCGCTGGAAGTCGTTCAGGCCCGGTCCCTCGGGCCCGATCAGCACCCCGGGCCGGCGCCCGGCGCCGGCCGGGAGCGCGAGGTGCCCGATCATCGTCATTCCGTCGGCCGGGTACTCGACCGTGCGCGTGGTGACCGTTGTCATGGAACCGGACAGTACTGGGGTCCGCGCCCCGACCGGGCCGGACTTCGCCCTCGGCAGAGCGAGCGGCCTGCTGACGGCCGCCGCTGCGCTTCGCGTCGGCCCGGCTCCGCTGCGTGAGGGAGTGGTGCGGTCAGCGTGATCCCCGGGCGAGGAGAAGACATGGCCGAGCGCGAGAACGGCACCGTGAAGTGGTTCAACGACGAGAAGGGCTACGGCTTCATCACCCCGGAGTTGGTGACCCGCCTGATCGGCCGACCGTCAGAATCCAGCCCACGGGCCCCGTCGAGCCCCTCCCAGCGGTCTCCTCGGCCGGTATCGGCTCCCGCCGGTCCCGGCCCGGGCCGATCGTACGAACAGCGACCGGCCCGCGCGCGGGAATCCGGGAGTTCCGCGGCAGCGGCACCGGCGCCCGTCGGCGGCCCGGGCCGAACCGGCGCGGCTCGCCGACCGGTACCAGTCGTCGCTCGACGAGGCGTACCCGCCGGATCCGTCTCCGTGGTCCGAGGAGGAGAAGGAGCTGTTCCGGCAGCAGGCGGCCGCTGCGCTGGACGCCTTGCGCCGTGCCCTGGGCCGCGGTTGGACGGTCGAGGATCCGTCGGGCCCGGTGCGCTGACCCCCGGTCCGCCCCGGAGTGGTGCGGACCGGGGGCCGGGAGCGGGAAACATCGGGGCATGGCCAGGACGGCTCTTCAGGCCTGGTTTACGACTTTTGGTCATGGTTTTGGCCGAAGTGGTTAAAGACCCGGCCAAAAATGCGGATGACCCCTTGCCGATAATGTGATCACATGTGCAGGCGCTGTGACGTTTCACGTCGCAGGGGAGGGAACGGTCCGCTTTGCCGAGCGGGCCCGATCAACAGGAGTCGTACCATCAACACCGCCATCCGCAAGGCCGCCCGTGGGGCGATGCCCGTCGCCGTCACCGCCTCCGTGCTCGCCACCGGCCTCACCGCCTGCGGCACCGTCGAGCAGCTGTCCGCCGCGCAGAAGGTCTCGAAGGCCTTCGACAAGGTCCGTGACGGCAAGTCGGCCGGGTTCACCCTCTCCATCGACGCCACCCCCGAGCAGGTCGCCGCGTTCGCCAACTCCGGCGAGCACAAGGGCAACGGGCTCATCGGCTCCGCCCGGGGCCGCAAGGAGGACATGGACGAGAAGACCGCCAAGGCGATCTCCGGCCTCTCCGTCACGGTCGCGGTCTCCGCCGACAAGCCGCTCAAGGACATCGAGGCCTTCAAGAACGCCGGCCAGGCGGGCAAGAACACCGACCTGACGCTCGACAAGTCGGTGCGCGTCTCCTACCTGCTCGCCGACCGCAGCGGCACCGCACTGCTGGAGTACCGCCAGGTCGACGCCACGGGGTACCTGCACGCCGACGCCAAGGGCCTGATGAAGCTGGTCGGCGAGGACCCGTCCACGGTGGACGAGCTCCGCAAGGACCTGCCGGAGGAGATGAAGCCGGTCGGGGACGTGCTGGCCGGCAAGTGGGTGTCCTTCGACCTCCAGTCGCTCGCCGACCGGGCGAAGGAGGGCGACGCCAAGAAGGCCGCGCCGAGCGCCGCCCCCAGTGTCGACCCGGAGCTCGGCAACCAGCTCCTCAACTCGATCAAGGACGTGCTCGGCCGCACCGTCACGTACGAGGACAAGGGCAAGAAGGACGGCACCGAGCACCTCTGGGTGAGCGCCCCGGCCCGCCAGCTGGTGGACGAGATGTACAAGGCCGTCAAGCCGCTGTCCGCCAAGTTCCCCAAGCAGCTGGGCGACTTCCCGGACAAGGCCCCGAGCGACGTGCCGGACCGGAAGATCGGCGTCGACCTCTACCTGAAGAACGGCGCCTTCTCCTCCGCCACCTTCGACCTCGCCCAGCTGGCCGACAAGGTCGAGCCGGGCGTCAACTTCCCGGTGAAGCTCGCGTTCAGCCAGGCCGCCCCGAACGTCCAGGCCCCGGCCGACGCGGTCAAGGTGACCAACGAGCAGCTGATGGACGCGGTGCTCGGCCTGGCCGCCGGGAACGACGAGGAGGGCCTCGACCCCGAGGACTTCGGCGACCTCCCGGCCGCCCCGCCGCTGACCGACGCCCAGCTCAAGGAGCTCGCCGGACTCGGCGTCACGGAGGCCGAGGCGCGCGAACTCAACGACGCGGGCCTGAGCTTCGGGAGCATCAAGCAGCTCGCCCAGGCCACCCCGCCCAAGGCCTGACCTCAACCTCCGACCGGCCGACCGGCCGACCGCGCACCAGCGGTCGGCCGGTCCTGCGTTTCCGGCCGGGCACATGCGCCCGGCCCGCGGTCACCGGCCGGGCGGCGGCGCCGGTGCCGTGCCGGTCGGCAGGTCGGCCGGCTTGCCCTCCTGGTCCACCGGTGTGTCGTCGGGGTAGTGGACGCACCCGCTGCTCGCGGTGACCGCGAGGGTGTGGTCCGCGGGGTCGAAGCGCACGAGGGCCTGCTCGGGGAGGGACCCCGGGCCGGTGGCCGGCGGCGTCAGCATCAGGACGAGGACCTGGCCGGACACGTCGGCCGGAGCGACCGTCCACCCCTGGGCCGTCAGGGCCTGCCCGGGCCGTGATCCCGTCGTCCGGCCGGCGCACGTCGGACGGCTTCACCTCGGGCCCCAGCGCGAGGGCCTCGTAGACGGTCTGCGTCCGGGCGTCCAGATGCCGCGCGACGGCCGCCGGATCCGCCCGTTCTCCGGCACGGGCACGGGCGCCCGCCCGCCCGCCCGCCGTCAGGCGTGGGCGGCGGCGCACTCCGGGTGGCCCCAGGAGCCGCCGACCTTGGTGATCTTGTCGCCCTTGGCGTACGGGCGGCTGCACGGGCAGGTGCCGGGGAAGCGGGCGTTCAGGGTGCGCGAGCCGCCGCTCCGCTTGGCGGCGCCGGTACCGGTACCGGTACCGGCGGAGGTGGCGGGCCGGGCGGTGCGCGCCCTGGGGGCCTTCGTGGCGGCGGCCGGGTCGGGGACCGGCAGGTCGGCGGCGGTACCGGAGGCGTCCTGCTGGGTGCGGGCGGCGTCGCTGGCGGCCTTGTCGGCGATGGCGTTCAGCGGGTCGCCGTCCACCTGGTGGGCCGGCACGTACACGAAGGTGACGTCCCGGCCCTCCAGCAGGGCGTCGATCGCCTGGATCAGCTCCTGGTTGGCGACCGGCTTGCCGGCCGCCGTCTTCCAGCCGTTGCGCTTCCAGCCCTTCAGCCACTTCGTCACCGAGTCACGGGTGTAGGTGCTGTCCAGCCGCACCTCCAGCGGCACCGCCGGGTCCGTCGCGGCCAGCAGCTGCCGCAGCGCCGTCAGCTCGCCCACGTTGTTGGTGCTGTGCCCGAGCGCGCCGGCCTGCCAGCGCCGGGGCGCCCCGGTGGCGTCCGCGACCACGTACGCCCAGCCCGCCGGACCGGGGTTGCCCTTGGCTGCTCCGTCACACGCTGCAATGACTCGTTCGACCATGCCCCGATCATGCCTGGTCGGACGGCCCGGAGCCAAAGTCGCTCAGGTGCGCAGCAGGAGCAGCAGCAGCGCCGCCGACCAGCTGAAGTTGGTCGAGCTGCGCCCCTCCCCCGTCAGCGGGTCGTAGTTCTCCCGGACCGGGCCGTCCCCGGCCAGTCCGGCGGCGGTGGCCAGCAGCCGCTCGACCGTCCGCCGGGCGTCCTGCTCCCAGCCGTAGCGGCGCAGGCCTTCGACGGCGAAGTAGGTCTGGTCGAGCCAGGCCAGGCCGCGCCAGTAGCCGGCCGGGTCGAAGGACGGCGAGCTGCGGGCCACGGTGGGGAACGGCATGGCGGTGCCGAACTCCGCCGGGTCGAGCAGCAGCCGGCGGACGGTGCGGGCCTGGGCGGCGGTGGCGGTGCCGGACCAGAGCGGGATGGCGCCCTCGATGCCGCGGCCCCGGGCGGTGAGCCGGGCGCCGGTGGCCAGGTCGGTGTCGTGGAACCAGCCGCCGGCCGGGTCGTACATGGTGTCGCGCACGGCGGCGTCGATCCGGTCGGCGCGGGCGCGCAGCCGCTGGGCGGCGGGCCGGTCGCCGAGTTCGGCGGCGATCAGCGCCAGGTGGCGGTGGTCGGCGGCCAGGTAGGCGTTGAGGTCGACCGAGTGCTGGTCGAGCGACCAGCCGAGCAGTGTCCCGTTCGCGTCCCGGTTGGGGAGGACGCCGGCGGCGTCGAAGCGCGGGGCGTTGTCCATGCCGGACTCCCAGGCCGCCGCCTCCCGGCAGTCCTCGGCGTTCGCGTTGGCCGGGTCCGCGGTGGCGCCGTACTCGCACAGGCCCTCGCCGAGGTGGTCGCGGGTGCGGTACCACCAGTCCTGGTAGGCGGTCAGCCGGGGCAGCAGCTCCCGCAGGAAGGCGCGGTCGCCGCTGCGCTTGTAGACCTCCCAGACCGCCCAGGCGGCCAGCGGGGGCTTGGAGTTGCGCTCGTTCCAGTTGCCGCCGCCGGTGGCCGGGTCGTTGTAGAAGACGCAGTCGGGGACCATGCCGGCGTCCTGCGGGCGCTCGGCGGAGCCCGCCGGCACCTGGTGGTCGAAGACCGCCCGGATCTGGTCGGCGGCGAGGCCGGGGGCGAAGGCGGCGGTGCCGACGGCCTGCTTCCAGGTGTCCCAGGCCCAGACCCCGCTGAACCACTTGTAGGAGAGCGTGGGGGTGACGGCGTCGTGCCGGATCCGTCCGGCCGGGCTGCGCCAGTTGGTGACCAGGGTCTGCACGCATTTGACGGCGGTGCGCCGGCGGGCGGCGGGGACGCCCTCGGTGGCCCGGGTGACGTACCCGTGCCAGCGGGCGGTGCCCTCCGCCGCGACCCGCTCCGGGGCGCGCAGCGCGGTGTCCGCCTCCTTCGCGGCCCGGGCGTACTCGGCCTCGGTGAAGGTGTAGCTCTCGGTCCAGTCCAGGTGGCGGCTCTCCCCCGGCGCCAGCCGCACCGGCTCGGCGAATTCGGTGCGGTGCTCGTCGCCGTCGGCGCTCAGCACGACCCGGACGGGCCGGGCGTGGCGGACGGCGAAGCACTCGGTGCCGTCGGTGAGGTAGTCCCAGGTCTGCCGGACCTTGGCGAAGCGCACCTCCACGCCGCGTTCGGCGGCGACCAGTCGCGGCGCTATGTGCTGGGGGCCGGTGGCGGGGCGCAGCAGCCGGCCGGTCCAGGCGGCGGCCAGGGTCCGTACGGCCGGGCCGGTGTTGGTGAGGCGGGCCCGGAGCAGGGCGGTGCGGTTGCCGGCGAAGCGCAGTTCCAGGGTGAGGGCGAGGCCGCCGCCGAGGTCGTGGGCCAGCCGCAGCAGGCCGGGCAGCGAGGTGCCGCGCGCGGGGGCGCCGGCGCCGAGGTCCAGGGGGCTGCCCTGTTCGGTGAGTTGGAGGCGGGTCAGGCCGTCGCTGAGCCACCACGGGTATTCCTGGGCGAGGTACAGCGGGCCGGTGAAGCCGCCGGGCCGGTCTGCCGGTCGGGGCAGGGCGTAGGCGTGCCAGGCGCCGAGGTCGGCGAAGACGGTGATCGGGTTGTTGCCGCGGGCGTCGCCGGGGTAGGCCTGGGCGGGGGTGCCGTGCAGGTCGAGGACGTCGGCGTAGCGTTCGGCGTCGAATCCTCCCTGTTCTTCCGGTCCTTCCTGGCCGTGGGCGGTGGCCGGGGCGGTCAGGGTGCCGGCGGCGGCGACCGCCGAGGCGGCGAGGAAGTGGCGGCGGGTCAGCGGGTTCACGGGCGCTCCTCGGCGGCGGGGAGTCGGAGGACGGCGGCGCCGAGCGGCGCGAGGGTGACGGCGTCGCCGGTGGCGGTGCCGGTGAGCAGGTCGGTGCCGGGCGCGTCGAGGGGCACTAGCCGCTCGACGGGGCCGTGGTTGAGCAGGAAGAGGTAGTCGGTGCCGTCGGTGGCGTGCCGGCGGGTGGCCTCGACGTCCTCCGGCAGGCCGGGCAGTTCGGCGCCCACCCCGGCTTCGGCGAGCGCCCGGTCGAGCACCGGGCCGGTGTCGGCGCCGAGGTGGCAGCTCAGGTACCAGGCGCTGCCGGTGCCCAGGCGGTTGCGGGTGACGGCCGGGAGGCCTGCCAGCTCGCCGGAGCCGTAGTGGGCGACGGCCTCGGCGGTCTCGGTCTCGATCCATTCGCTCCAGCGTTCGGCCCGCAGCCGGGTGCCGTCCGGGGCGAGGACGACGGCGGTGGTCGCGCCGTCCGGGAGCGGCCAGTGCTCGTCGACGACGATCCCGAGCAGCTCGCGCAGCGGCCCGGGGTGGCCGCCGGGGTGGATGTGGTCGTGCCGGTCGGCGATGCCGCTGAACGGACCGCAGACCAGCCGGCCGCCGTCCCGTACGTAGGTCGTGAGCCGGTCGGCGGTGGCGGTGTCGAGCAGGTACAGGTTGGGGGCGAGTACCAGCGGGTAGCCGTCGAGTCCGGCGGTGGGCGGGACGAAGTCGACGGTGACGCCGCGCTCGTACAGTGCCGCGTACCAGGGGCGGAGCAGCTCGGGCCAGCGCATCCGGGCGGAGGGGTGGTCGTCCAGTTCCAGCGCCCACCAGCTGTCCCAGTCGAGCAGGACGGCGGCCCGCCCGCGCAGCCGGCTGCCGGCGAGTTCGCCGAGGCGGCGCAGTTCGGTGCCGAGGCGCAGGGTCTCCTGCCAGCCGCGCGAGGCGGTGCCCCGGTGCGGGAGCATCGCGCTGTGGAACTTCTCGGCGCCGGCCACCGAGGCGCGCCACTGGAAGTGCAGCACGCCGTCGGCGCCGCGGGCCAGTGCCTGCAGCGACCAGAGGCGGTGGAGGTCGGGGGGTTTGGGCACGTTGACCGACCGCCAGCTGACCGCGGAGGGGGCCTGTTCCATCAGCAGCCAGGGGCGGCCGCCCTTGAGCGAGCGCATCAGGTCGTAGTTCATCGCGGCGTTGACGTGGGCGCGCGGGTCGGCCGGGTCGGGGTAGGCGTCGTCGGAGACGAAGTCCTCGTGCCGGCTCCACTCCCAGTAGTCCAGGGCCTTGAGCATCGACATGAAGTTGGTGGTGACCGGGACGCCGGGCGAGACCTCGTCCAGGACGGCCTTCTCGGCACGGTGCAGGGCGAGCAGCGCGTCCGAGCAGAACCGGCGCCAGTCCAGCAGCTGGGTGGGGTTGACCGGGCCCGGCGCGGTGCGCGGCGGCTCGATCTGCTCGAAGGAGCCGTAGTGCTGCGACCAGAAGGCGGTGCCCCAGGAGCGGTTCAACTCCTCGATGTCGCCGTGCCGTTCGCGCAGCCAGCGGCGGAAGTCGGCGGCCGAGGCGGGGCAGAAGCACTCCTCGACGTGGTCGCCGTACTCGTTGTGGACGTGCCACAGGGCGAGGGCGGGGTGGTGGCGGTAGCGCTCGGCGAGGGCCCGGGTGAGCCGGACGGCGGCGTCCCGGTAGGCCGGCGAGGAGGGGCAGTAGTGCTGGCGCGAGCCGAACTCCAGCCGTACGCCGTCGGCGGTGACCGGCAGCAGTTCGGGGTGGGCGCGGACCAGCCAGGCGGGCGGGGAGGCGGTGGCGGTGGCCAGGTCGACGGCGATGCCGTGCCGGTGCACGAGGTCGAGCAGGCGGTCCAGCCAGCCGAAGTCCCAGCTGTGGGCGTCGGGTTGGAGCCGGGCCCAGGAGAACACGCCGACGGTGACCAGGTTGACCCCGGCCTCGGCCATCAGTTTCACGTCCTCGGCCCACACCTGTTCGGGCCACTGCTCGGGGTTCCAGTCCCCGCCGTACAGCAGTCCTGGCACCCGGGTGAGGCGGTCCTTGGTCACGGTCGTGGTCATCCCTTCAGTGCTCCGCCCAGCAGGCCCGCCACGAACTGCCGCTGGAAGACCAGGAAGAGCACCATCAGCGGGAGGGTGGCCAGGAAGGAGCCGAGCATCAGGCCGGAGTAGTCGACGTGGGTCAGCCCGGTCAGCGTGTTGAGCGCGACCGGCACGGTGTACTTGTCCTCGGTGTTGAGCATCAGCAGCGGCCAGATGAAGCTGTTCCACTGGCCCATGAAGGTGAAGATCACCAGCGCGCCCAGTTGCGGCCGCACGCACGGCAGGACGACCTGGTAGAAGGTGCGCAGCTCGCCGGAGCCGTCGATCTGGGCCGACTCCAGCAGTTCGTCGGGGAAGTCCAGGAAGCCCTGGCGCATCAGCAGGATGCCGAAGGAGTTGGCCAGGAAGGGCACGATCACGGCCTGGTAGCTGTCGATCCAGCCGAGGCTGGCCATCATCTGGAACAGCGGGACGAGCAGCACCTGCAGGGGGATCATCATGGTCGCCAGGACCAGGCCGAGCAGCAGTCCGCGGCCGCGGAAGCGGTACTTGGCCAGTCCGTAGCCGCACATCGCGGACAGCAGCGAGCTGAGCAGGGTGTAGACGACGGCGATTCCGAGGCTGTTGAGCAGCACCCGGCCGAAGCCGATGGTCTCCTGGAGGTGCGCGAGGTTGCGCAGCAGCTCGCCGCCGGGCAGGAACGGCGGCGGGGAGTGGAACAGTTCGGAGCTGCTGTGGGTGCTGGCGATCAGCATCCAGGCGAAGGGCACCAGGCTGAGCACGGCGCCGAGAGCGAGGGCGGCCAGGACGGCGATCCGGCCGAGCCGGGCGGGCAGCGGGGTGCGGCCGGGCCTGAGCGGCGCGGTGGTGGTCATCGGCGGCGCTCCCTTCCGTAGAGCCGGAACTGGAGCAGCGAGACCGCCGCGATGATCAGCACGACCACCCAGGCGATGGCCGCCGCGTAGCCGAAGTCGAGCTGCTGGAAGCCGACCTTGTAGAGGTAGACCACGGGGGTGAGGGTCGCGTCGCCGGGGCCGCCGCGGGTCAGCACGTAGTTCTCGTCGAAGAGTTGCAGGGTGCCGATGGTGGAGGTGATGACGCAGAACAGCACGACCGGGCGCAGCTGCGGCAGGATCACGCCGGTGTAGGTGCGCACGGCGCCGGCGCCGTCGAGGGCGGCGGCCTCGTACTGGTCGCGGCCGATGGCGTGCAGTCCGGCGAGCAGGATCACCGCGTTGTAGCCGGTCCACCGCCAGGTGACCGAGCCGATCAGCGAGATCCTGGCCCAGGTGGGCGAGTTGAGCCAGTCGACCGGGCCGAGGCCGAGGGCCTGGAGGAACTGGTTGGCGAGTCCGCCGTCGGTGCGCAGCAGGACCTGGAAGACCACGGCGTAGGCGACCAGGGTGGTGATCGCGGGCAGGAAGAACACCGCCCGCCAGCCGGCCCTGAAGCGCAGCCAGGACTGGTTGAGCAGGACGGCGAGCACCAGGGCGAGGCCGATCATCACCGGTACCTGGACGGCGAGGATCAGGCCGGTGTTGACCAGGGAGTGCAGGAAGGCGGGGTCGTGGAGCATCCGCCGGTACTGGTCCAGGCCGACCCAGACGTCGGCGCCGTCGCGGCGGGCGGTGAAGCTCTGGTAGAGGCTGGCGCCGAGCGGGTAGGCGAAGAAGGCGACGAAGAGCGCGGTCGTGGGCCCGGCGAACAGCCAGGCGGCGGTGCGTGGGGAGCGCCGGCGGCGGCGGGCGGGGGCGGGGGCGGCCTGGGCGGGGGCCGCGGGTTCGCGCAGGGACACCGGAGGACTGGTCATCGGGCCCGCCCCTACGCGACCGTTTGGCGGCCGGTGGCGGTGGCGATCTGGCGGGCGGCGGAGCGCAGCACGGTGCCCGGGTCGGCACCGTTGTGCAGCACCTGGTTGACGGCGGTGGTGACGATGTCGCCGGCCTTGGAGTCGTCGGCGGTGAGCTCGACGGCGGGGATGTCGCGGGTGAGCCCGGCGAACAGCTGCATGGCGGGCTGGCCGCCGTAGTAGGGGGAGGGCTGCTGGAAGTACGGGTCGTCCAGGGCGGGGAGGTAGGCGGGGAAGAGGCCTTCGTGCTGCATCATCGAGGCCTGGTTGGCCTTGTCGGCGAGCAGGAAGGAGAGGAACGCCCAGGCCGTCTCCGGGTTCCGGCTCTGCGCGGTGACGCACAGGGTGGAGCCGCCGCTGTTGGAGGTGCGGGTGCCGCCGGGGGCGAAGGCGGGCAGCGGGACGACGCCGAACTTGCCGCTGAGGTCGGCCATTTCGGTGGTGAGGGTGCCGTCCCACCAGGCGGCGGTGGGGGTGGTGGCGGCCTTGCCGTCGTGGGTGCCGGAGACGAACCCGTCCCAGCCGTTCTCGAAGTCCACCAGGTCGCGGTCGACGAGCTGTTTCAGCAGGGTGAGGGCGCGTTCGGCGGCGGGGGTGGCGACGGCCACTTTGCCGTCGGTGAACCAGCGCTGGCCCTGTTGCTGGAGCAGCATGGCGAAGAGGCTGTCCTGCTTGGCGTCCAGGATGAGCATCTTTTTGCCGGTGGCGGCCTTGAGGGCGGTGCCGGCGGTGACGTAGTCGTCCCAGGTGGCGAGGCCCGCCGGGTCGATGCCGGCCTGCTGGAAGAGGTCGCGCCGGTAGAACAGGGCGCACGGCCCGCTGTCCCAGGGCAGCGCGAGGACCCGGCCCCGGGCGTCCGTCACGGTGCGCCAGGAGGCCTGCGGGTAGTGGGACTTGAGGTCGGCGGCGCGGCCGGTGAGGTCGACCAGGGCGTTCGGGAAGTTGCCGATGTAGGTGGGGAGTTTGTGGCCCTCGACGGTGAGGATGTCGGGCAGGCCACTGCCGGCGCCGAGTCCGACGGTGATCTTGTCGTAGGCGTTGTCGTAGCCGATGTCCACCACCTCGACGGTCGTTCCGGGGTGGGCCTGTTCGAAGACCTTGCCGAGGCGCTGCATGGCCTTGGCGGCGACGTCCCAGGACCAGATGGTGACCTTCCCGGCGAGGGTGGCGCCCGGGCTGCCGGCGAGCTGCTTGGCGCTGGTGCCGCCGGCGCCGCCGGTCGCGCAGCCGGTGGCGCCGGCCAACAGCAGGGCGCCGCCGGCGAGTCCGGCGGCGAGGATCCGGCGGCGTGCCGGGCCCGCACTGAATCCGCCCTGGTCGACGGCGAGTTGGGGATGTTTTTCGTGCCGGGTTTCTGCGGACATCTTGCCTCCCGACTGGTGAATGCCGAATGCTGTATACAGAACTCAGCATTCACAACCCCGTCAAGGCTTGTGACTGAAATCGCGGAAGGTGCCAGCATGAGCACACGCGTCCCCCGAACCCACCCGTACATCCCCAACTCCGCCCCGCAGGTGAGGAAAGCGATGCTGGCGGCGGTCGGCGCCCAGGACGTCGAGGAGTTCTACGCCGACATCCCCGCCGCCCTCCGACTGGACCGCCCGCTGCGACTGCCCGAGCCGCTCGGCTCCGAGGCCCGGCTGGTCGCCCACATGGAGGAGCTGCTCTCCCGCAACACCGCCGTCCCGCCGGGCCGCAGCTTCCTCGGCGCCGGCTGCTACCGCCACCACGTGCCCGCCGTGGTGGACGAGATCGTCAACCGCAGCGAGTTCCTCACCGCCTACGCGGGCGAGCCGTACGAGGACCACGGCCGCTTCCAGGCGCTGTGGGAGTACCAGTCGCTGATGGCCGAGCTGCTGGCCGTCGACGTCGTCAACGTGCCGACGTACGACGGCTTCCAGGCCGCCGCCACGGCGCTGCGGATGGCCGGACGGGTCACCGGGCGGCGCCGGCTGGTGCTGGTCGGCGCGATCGACCCGGACCGGCTCTCCCGGATCCACGACTACGTCCGGGGCATCCACGAGCTGGTGCCCGTCCCCGCCGAGCCCGCCGCCGTCCGGGCGGCCCTGGCCGAGGGCGACGTGGCCGCCGTCTACGCCCAACTCACCGACCACGACGGCCTGGTGGACCACGAGCTGCCGCAGTACATCGAACTCGCCCACGGCGCCGGGGCGCTGGCCGTCGTCCACGTCAACCCGATCAGCCTCGGTGTGCTCACCCCGCCCGCCGAACTCGGCGCCGACCTCACCTGCGGCGACCTCCAGCCGCTCGGCATCCACCCCGGCTACGGCGGCGGCAACGCGGGCTTCATCGCCAGCGCCGACGACGAACGCCTGGTCGCCGAGTACCCCAGCCGTTTGTTCGGGCTCACCCCCACCGACGTCCCCGGCGAGTACGGCTTCGGCGACGTCGCGTACGAGCGCACCTCCTTCGCGCTGCGCGAGGAGGGCAAGGAATGGGTCGGCACCGCCGCCGCCCTGCACGGCATCGCCGCCGGGGTCTACCTCGCGCTGATGGGCCCGCACGGCATGCGGGAGATCGGCGCGACGATCCTCGCCAACACCGCCTACGCCCGCCGACGCCTCGCCCTCGTCCCCGGCATCGACCTGGCGGACCCGCAGGCCGTGCACTTCGCCGACTTCACCGTCCGCTACACCGGCGAGCGCACCGCCGCCGAGATCTCCGAGGCGCTGCTCGCCCACGGCCTGCACGGCGGCACCCCGGCCGGCCCCCACCAGGGCCGCTACTGCGTGACCGAGCTGCACACCCGGGCCGACATCGACCGCCTCGCCGACGCGCTTGAGGAGATCGTCAAGTGACGAACCACCCGAACACCGGGTCCGTGGACCCGCGGATCGCCCCCAAACCCGCCCTGCGCCGCTTCCACCAGGCCCGCTGGGACGAGAAGCTGATCTTCGAGCTCGGCGCGCCCGGCGAGCGCGGCGTCCTGCCCCCGCTGCCCGAGCCCGCCGTCACCGCCGCCGTCGGCGACCCGGCCGAACGGCTGCCCGCCGCACTGCGCCGCAGCGCCCCGCCCGCCCTGCCCGAACTCGGCCAGCAACAGGTGCTCCGGCACTACCTGCGGCTCTCCCAGGAGAACCTCGGCGCCGACCTCAACGTCGACGTCGGCCAGGGCACCTGCACCATGAAGTACAGCCCCAAGGTCAACGACACCTTCGTCCGCGACCCCAGGATCGCCGCCCTGCACCCCGCACAGGACGCCTCCACCGTCCAGGGCGTCCTCGAACTCGTCCACCGGCTGGAGCAGCTGCTCAAGGAGATCTCCGGCATGGACCGGGTCAGCCTCCAGCCCGGCGCGGGCTCGGCGGCGATCTGGACCAACGTCTCGGTGATCCGCGCCCACCACGCCGCGCGCGGCGAGCTGGAGCAGCGCGACGAGATCATCACCACCGCCTTCTCCCACCCCTCCAACGCCGCCTGCGCCAAGACCGCCGGCTTCCGGGTGATCACCCTGCACCCCGACGCCGACGGCTACCCCGACATCGAGGCGCTGCGCGCCGCCGTCGGCCCGCGCACCGCCGCACTGCTCATCACCAACCCCGAGGACACCGGCATCTACAACCCCCGGATCGCCGAGTTCGTCCGGATCGTCCACGAGGCCGGCGGCCTGTGCGCCTACGACCAGGCCAACGCCAACGGCATCCTCGGCATCACCCGGGCCCGCGAGGCCGGCTTCGACCTGTGCCACTTCAACCTGCACAAGACCTTCTCCACCCCGCACGCCTGCGGCGGCCCGGCCGCCGGCGCCTGCGGCGTCACCGCCGAGCTGGCACCCTACCTGCCGCGCCCCACCGTCGAGTTCGACGGCGAGCGGTACGTCCTGGACGACGACCGGCCGGACTCGATCGGCAAGATCCGCCCCTACCTGGGCGTCGTCCCGAACCTGGTGCGCGCCTACGCCTGGATCACGGCCCTGGGCGCCGAGGGGCTGCGCGAGGCCGCCGAGACCGCCGTCCTCAACAACAACTACCTGCTGCACCGGGTACGGCAGATCCGCGGCGTCTCCGTCCCCTACGCCGACGGGCGCCCCCGGGTCGAACAGGTCCGCTACAGCTGGCAGCAGCTCAACGAGGACACCGGCCTGCACAGCGAGGACCTCGGCTACCGCGCCGCCGACTTCGGCACCCACTACTGGACCAGCCACCACCCGTACGTCGTCCCCGAGCCGATGACCCTGGAGCCCACCGAGTCCTACTCCCGGGCCGACCTGGACGAGTACGCGGCGATCCTCGCCGAGGTCGCCCGCGAGGCGTACGAGGACCCGGAGACCGTCCGCACCGCGCCGCACAACTCCACCGTGCACCGGATCCGGCACGAGCCGCTGGACGACCCGGCGGTCTGGGCGGTCAGCTGGCGCGCCTACCGCCGCAAGGTCCTCGGCGAGCAGCCGTGACCTCCGCCCCGAGCGCCCGGATCGGGCTCGTGGTCAACCCGGTCGCCGGCCTCGGCGGCCGGGTCGGCCTCAAGGGCAGCGACGGCGCCGAGGTCCAGCGACGGGCCCTGGCACTCGGAGCCCGCCCGCAGGCCGTCGCCCGGGCCGCGCTGACCCTCCGGCGGCTGCCGCCCGACGTGGACCTGATCACGGCCGACGGCGCGATGGGCGTCGACGCCGCCCGGGCCGCCGGCCGCACCGCACGCGTCGTCCACCGGCCCGGCGCGGCGGACACCACCGCCGACGACACCCGGGCCGCGGTGCGCGCCCTGGTCGCGGCCGGCGCCGGACTGCTGCTGTTCTGCGGCGGCGACGGCACCGCCCGCGACGTCCTGGACGCCCTCGGGCCCGAGCCCCGCCTGCCCGTGCTCGGCATCCCGGCCGGGGTCAAGATGCACTCCGCCGTGTTCGCCGTCCACCCCCGGGCCGCCGCCGAGGTCGCGGCGGCCTGGGCCACCGGCCGGGGCGTGCGCCTGGAGGCCGCCGAGGTGGTGGACCGGGACGAGGCCGCGCTGCGGGCCGGCCGGGTCTCCGCCCGGCTCCACGGCCGGCTGACCGTCCCGGTGCTGCCCGCCCGGGTGCAGCAGCGCAAGACCGGCAGCTCCGGACCCGACCCGGGGACACCCGCCGGCCTCGCCGCCGAGGTCGCCGAACGGGTCGGCCCCGGCGGGCTGCTGCTCCTCGGACCCGGCAGCACCACCCACGCGGTGGCCACCGCGCTCGGCGCGCCCGGCGCCAGCCTGACCGGCGTCGACCTGCTGCGACTCGGCCCCGGCAGCGCCCTCGGGCCCGGCCGCTCCGACGGCCTCGCCACCGCCGCCCGGATCCTGATCCGCGACGCCCGGGCCGACCAGCTGCGCGCCCTGCCCACCACCCCCCACATCGCCCTCTCCCCGATCGGCGGCCAGGGCTTCCTGCTCGGCCGCGGCAACCAGCAGCTCACCCCCGAACTGCTGCGCGCCGCGGGCCGGGAGAGGCTGCTGGTGCTCGCCACCGAGGCGAAGCTCGCCGCCCTGGCCGGGCGCCCGCTGCTGCTCGACACCGGCGACCCCGACCTGGACGACGCCCTCGCCGGCCACGTCCGGGTGATCACCGGCCGCCGCTCCGGCGCCGTGTACCGCCTCTCCGCCTGACCCCTGTAGAGGAGTTCCCCATGATCGACCTGCACGGCAAGCGCGCGATCGTCACCGGCGCCGCCTCCGGCATCGGCCGGGCCACCGCCGCCCTGCTCGCCGAACTCGGCGCGGCCGTCGTCCTCGCCGACCTCGACACCGAACGCGGCGAACGGGCCGCCAAGGAGATCGGCGGCACCTTCGTCCGCTGCGACGTCTCCCGGCGCGCCGACTGCGAGCAGGCCGTGCGCACCACCGTCGAACAGCACGGCGGCGTCGACGTGCTGTTCAACAACGCCGGCATCATCCGCCGCTCCACCGTCACCGGGATCAGCGACGAGGACTGGGACCTGGTGATGGCCGTCAACGTCCGCTCGATCATGCTGCTCAGCGGACTCGTGGTGCCGCTGATGGCCGCGAACGGCGGCGGCAGCATCGTCAACACCGGCTCCGGCTGGGGCATCAGGGGCGGCGGCCGGGCCGTCTCCTACTGCGCCTCCAAGGGCGCCGTGGTCAACATGACCCGGGCGATGGCCATCGACCACGGCCCGGACAACATCCGGGTCAACTGCGTCTGCCCGGGCGACACCGACACCGGCATGCTCGCCGAGGAGGCCCGCCAGCTGGGCGAGAACCCGGACGCCTTCTACACCGACGCCGCCGACCGACCGCTCGGCCGGATCGGCCAACCCCGGGACATCGCCCAGACCGTGGCCTTCCTGGCCAGCGACGCCGCCGCCTTCGTCAGCGGCGCGGTCATCGCCGTGGACGGCGCCGGCACCGCCTGACGCCCGCGAACCGTACAGCACCGCAACCCCGTACGACGGCCGGGCGACGGCACGCGTCGCCCGGCCGGTACGCTACGGACCGAGGAAGAAGGGACGTTTGATGGCGATCGAGCGGCGGCCGCTGCGCGAGCAGGTGAAGGACGAACTCCTGGAGCAGCTCGGCCGCGGCCGGTTCACCCCCGGCGAGTCGATCAACGAGGTCCAGCTCGCCGAGGAACTGGGCGTCAGCCGAACCCCCCTGCGCGAGGCCCTGATCAGCCTGGAACGCGAGGGCATCATCACCAGCGAGCGCGGCAAGGGCTTCCGCTTCGCCCCCACCGGCAAACAGGAGTTCCTCGACCTCACCGCGATCGTGATCGCCCTGGAGTCACTGGCCCTGCGCACCTCCGACCCGGCCCACCTGGCCGAGATCGCCCCCAGGCTGCTCGCCGAGGCCCGCGCCTTCTCCGCCCCCCAGGCCCCGCACGGCACCATAGAGCGCTACGACGACGCCTGGCACGCCCTGCTGCTCTCCGGCTGCGCCAACGCCCGGCTGCGCGAGATGATCGAGTCGCTGAAACTCACCCTGCACCGCTACGAGCGGGTGGTGGTCGGCGACCACGAGATCCTGGAACGCGCCGCCGAGGAGCACGAGCGGATCGCCCAGTGCCTGCTCGAAGGCGACGTCGACCAGGCCGTCACCGCCCTGGAGGCCAACTGGACCAGCGGCATGGAACGCATCCTGGACCGCCTGCCCCCGGTCGCCGCGCTCTGAACGCCCGGTCACGTCCAGCGCGTTCACTCCGGGGAACACCGGGATCACGACCGGATGCGGCAGGCGGGGTGCGTCGTTCATGCCCACACTCTCGCCCGGCGGCAGTGAAGGCGGCAATGACGGGACTCTGCAACATCCGGACAGCACGGCATCCGGGCACCACCGCATCCCGTCAGCGCCGCATCAGGCCACGGCCCCCGGCGCAGGCCCTACGCCCCTGGTCCGACCGCCCCCGGGACCAACGCCCGATTGCCTCTCCGCCGCCTCCCCGCAGCATGATGGCCCGCATGATCGGCAAGTGGATCGACTGCCGGGTTCGCCCCGGAGCACGCGAGGTGTTCGCCGCCGGACAGCGCCGCTGGTCGGCGATCTCCGACCAGCCGGGCCTGGTCGGCCAGACCGGCGGCTGGGCACCCGGCGCCGACCGCGCCCTGCTGCTCGCCCTGTGGAGCGACGAGCCCGCGTACACCCGCTTCATGCGCGAGCGCCACGACCGGGCCGCCGCCCACGCCGACCAGCGCTCCAGCTGCACGGGGATCGAGGTCGCCACCGGCCCGGTCGTCCTCACCATGCCGGGCGCGGCCCTCTCCCTCCCCGCCGCCCTCGCCCGCGCCACCGTCCTGCGCGCCGCCGACTGCCGGCTCCACCCCGGCCGCACCGACCACTTCCTCGACGTCCAGCGCGAGCTCTGGGCCCCGGGCATGGCGGCGGCGGACGGCATGCTGGGCGGCACCGTCACCCGCCTCACCCCCGAGCGCCACCTCGTCACCACCCTCTGGACCACCCCCGCCGCCCACCACGCCTACACCACCCACCACCTCCCGGCCCTGCTCGCCCGCGCCGGCGTCCCCACCGACGTCCACACCCTGACGGGACACCTGCTCCCCCTCGAACCGTCCTGGCACATCGGGGCCGACGCCTGAACCACCGCCATTTCCGGAAAGAACGCGCTGGCCGGGCTGCTCGACACGCGGGCGCGGCGGACGTGCCGGCCCGCCCGCGCATCCCGGGCGGCCCGTAACGGCGGCCGGCGAACCGCTGGGGAACCCCGGCAGCGCCGGGCGGCTGCCGCTGCTACCGCTGCTGGTCAGACCGCGAACCAGCGCCCGACGGCCGTCCTCAGCTCGGCCTGTTCGGCCGGGTCGGGGCGGGGTGAGCCGCCGGCCCAGGCCACGTAGCCGTCGGGGCGGATCAGCAGACCGGTGAGGCCGGCCGGGCCGTCCTTCGCGACGACGACCTCGACGGCGTCCTGGTCCTCCGCCAGTGCGGCTGCCAGCGACTGATCCTCGGTCAGGTCGATCAGCAACGGCCGGGCGCTTCGGGCGAGTTCGGCGATCCTGGCCTTCCCCGTCCCGGTGGTCAGCTCCAGGTCCGGTGCGAACCGGCCGACTGCGGGGTGGGGGTCGGTGATGCCCATGTCGTAGCGCACGTCGGTGCCCGCGGTGAGGTCGGCGAGGTGCTGGACGACCTCCTGGTGGGTGAGCAGTTCGGCGAAGAGTTCGCGCAGCGGCGGGCGGGCCGCACGCGGCGGTCCGGTCCTCCCCGGCCCGCGCCGGGCGGGGTGTCGGAGGCACGCTCTACGCTCCCCCGCACCTACGAGTTCTGGGGAAGACCGGATGTCCTACGACGATGTCGAGTACCTGCCCGCACTGATCACGGCCCTGACCGATCCGTCCGGGGAGAGGTGGAGCGTCGACGGCTGGCGGATCGAGCGGATCGGCCTGGTCCGGGGGGCCGCCGACCACGGCACGATCTACGACCCGCTGGGCCCGGAGGGCACGGGCTTCCCGATGCGGCCCGGCGGCACGCCGGTCTACCTGGTCTCCCGCGAGGACGCGCCCGAGCACCCGGTGGCCGCTCTGGTGCACCCCTGCGAGACCGTCCCGGTCCGGACCGAGGAATGGGGCGACCGGGTGGCGACGCCCTCCGGTCTGGCCGTGCTGCACGCCGACCCCGGCACCACCTGGATCGGACCCTCCACCCCGATGAGACCGAGATCTTCAACCAGGAGATCTGGGACACCCCCGGGGACCGGACCCTCGCGACGGTGGTCGAGCGCCACCGGGCCCACGTGGTGGGCGCATGAGGGTCGTCCTCGCCCCGGACTCCTTCAAGGGGACGGTCACGGCGACTTCAAGGGGACGGTCACGGCGACCGACGCCGCCCGGGCGCTGGCCGACGGCTGGCGCTCGGTGCGCCCGGGCGACGAGCTGATCGCGCGTCCGATGGCCGACGGAGGCGAGGGCACCATCGCCGCCGTCGCGGCAGCCCTGCCCGGCACCACCG
>NZ_JBSHBN010000078.1:0-10459 GCF_053612025.1 Kitasatospora sp. NPDC054768 | reverse complement strand
GGCCCCCGCCCCCGCGGGGGGGCGGGCGGGGGGCGGGGGGGGGGGGCGGGGGGGCCAGGTGGGCTGCGCGGGGCCGGGGGCGGCCGGGGGGGCGGCCACCCCCCCCCCCCCCGCGGCCGCCCTGCCCGGCACCACCGAGCACGAGGTCCCCGGCCGCACCGGCCCCGACGGGCGGCCGGTCACCGGGCGGTACGCCCTCCTGCCCGACGGCACCGCGCTGGTGGAACTCGCCGTCGCCAGCGGGCTGCCCCCGATGTCCCGCCCCGCACCGCTCACCGCGACCACGCGGGGCACCGGCGAGACCGTCGCGGCGGCCCTCGACGCGGGCGCGCGCCGACTGGCGGTCGCCCTCGGCGGCTCCGCCTCCACCGACGGCGGCAGCGGCCTGCTCGCGGCGCTCGGCCTGCGGCGACCGACGCGCGGGGCCGGGAGCTCCCCGACGGCGGCGGAGCACTGCCGCGGGCCCACCGGGTCGACGCCACGGGCCTGCGCCCGGCGCCGCCCGAGGGCGTGGTGCTGCTCACCGACGTCACGAATCCGCTGCTCGGCCCGGACGGCGCCGCCGCCGTCTACGGCCCGCAGAAGGGCGCGGACCCGAGCGAGGTCGCCCTGCTCGACCAGGGCCTCACCCGGCTCGCCGCGCTCCTCGGCGCGGACCCGGCGCAGCCCGGCGCCGGTGCGGCGGGCGGCACCGCCTACGGCCTCGCGGCCGCCTGGGGCGCCGTCGTCCGCCCCGGCGCGGCCGCCGTCGCCGACCTCCTCCGCCTCGACCGGGACATCGCCACGGCGGATCTGGTGATCACCGGTGAGGGCCGGTACGACGCGACCAGCCTGCGTGGCAAGGCGGTCGGCGAGGTCCTCGCCCGGGCCGCCCGGGCCGGCGTCCCGGCCCGGATCGTCGCGGGCGAGTCGGCCGACGACCGGGTACTGACCCTCGCCGCGCTCGCGGGCGACCCGGCCTCCGCCCGGGAGCACGCCCGCCTGTGGCTGGTCCGCGCCGGTGCCCGCCTCGCCCACGACGCGGCGGGCTGAACTCCCGCCGTCCGGGCCAGGTCCCCTCGCGCTCGGCGCGGACCGAGCCGCCCGGGTCACCCGCCCGGCACCACGTTCGCCGGCGGCAGCCCCTCGAAGAAGGCCACCGCCTCCTCCCGCCAGTGCGGGCGCCAGCTCTCGGCCTCGGCGCGGGCCGCGTCGGCGCAGCGGCGCATGTCGGAGCGGAGCTTCCGGTCCACGCCCAGCCGTCGGGCCAGCTCGCGGACCTGCTCGACCGCGTCGGCCGGGCAGTGCGGGTCACCGAGCGCGGACTCCACCACGGCCCGCTGCGCCTCGTCCCCGCGGGCGAGCAGGGCGCTCACGGCGTAGCTGCGGCGTCCCGCGCGGAGGTCGGCGCCGGTGGACTTGCCGGTGGCGTCCTCGTCGCCGAACAGGTCGAGGTAGTCGTCGCGCAGCTGGCCGCCGATGCCGACCAGGGTCGCGTACCGGCGCAGCCGTGCGTCGTGACCGGCCACGTCCTCGCCGGCGGCCAGCAGCCCCAGCCGCAGCGGGGCGAGCACGGAGTACCGGGTCGACTTGTACTCGCAGACGGTGTGCAGGAACTCCTCGTCCGGGAGCGGCAGGAAGTCGCGTTCGAGGTCGAGGATCTGGCCGGCGACCGTCTCGGCGCCGGCGTTCAGCTGCACCTCCAGCATCGCCTGGCGCAGCTCGGCGGGGACGTCCGCCTCCAGCAGGACCCGCATCGAGAGGAAGGCGGCGAGGTCCCCGGCCAGGACGGCCAGGCCGAGCGCGGTGCGGTCCGCCGCCGGGAACTCCCGGCGGTAGGCGTAGTAGGTGGAGGGGCCGCCGCGGCGTACGGGCGCGTCGTCGATGATGTCGTCGTGGACGAGCCCGTGCGTCTGGAGCAGCTCGATGCTCAGCGCGGCCTCCGCCAGGCCGGGCACCGGGTCGGTGGTCACCAGGCGGGCCGCCTCGTACAGCAGGGCGACCCGCAGCCGCTTGCCGCCGCGCAGTGAGAGGTCCCGCAGCAGCTCCAGGCAGCGCGGGGTGAAGCGGCTGAGCGGCGGCGTGTCGAGGCGCTCCGGCAGGGCGGCGAAGTAGGCCTCGAAGCGGAGGTCGAACCGGCGCCGGTGTCCGGCGGCTCGTTCGCGGGCGGCTGCCGTGATCGTCTCGTTCACGAGGCCCACCCTCGCATCCGGCGTACGGGACCGCGCAGCCGCCCTGCCTACTCGGTCTGGACGGCGATCAGGCAGGTGTCGTCGTCGGTGTCGGCGGGGCTGAGTTCGAGCAGCCGGTCCAGGTACTGCTCCAGGTCCGGGCCGGGGGCGCCGGCCGCCCGGAGCAACTGTTCCACCGACTCCTCCACCGGGCGGTCCCGGCGTTCGACCAGGCCATCGGTGTAGAGCAGCAGGACGTCACCCGGGTCGAGCCGGGCGGTGCGTTCCTCGTACTCGGCGTCGTCCAGTGCGCCGAGCAGCACGCCGTGCGGCAGCGGCAGCACCTGGGCGCCGTCCGCGCCGAGCCGGATCGGCGGCAGGTGGCCGGCCCGGGCCCAGCGCAGTTCGCCGCCGACCGGGTCCACCAGCACGCAGACGGCCGTCGCGGTGACCTGGCCCGGTTCGCGCAGGGCCACGGTGTTGGCCCACTCCAGCAGCCGGCCCGGGCCGGCCCCGGTGACGGCGAGGCCGCGCAGCGCGTGCCGCAGCGCGACCATCCCGGTGGCCGCGCCGACGCCGTGCCCGGCCACGTCGCCGACCGCGAGCAGCACCCGCCGGTCGGGTAGCACCAGCACGTCGTACCAGTCGCCACCGACCCGGTCGCGCTGGGCCGCGGGCCGGTAGCGGACGGCGGCGTGCAGGCCGGTGACGGCGAGCGGGGGCGGGGCGGCGGGCAGGATCGCCTGCTGCAGCCGCAGTGCCAGCTGCGCCCGTTCGGCCGACTCCTGCTCGCTGTCGGCCAGCCGCTCCCGGGTGGCGCCGAGCGCGACCTCCGTCCAGTGCTGGGCGGAGACGTCGTGGTAGGCGCCGCGGACGGCGACGAGCCGGCCGGTCTCGTCCACCACCGGCTCGGCGATCACCCGGGTGAAGCGGTGGGTGCCGTCCGGGCGGTCCAGCCGGACCACCGCGGAGGCGGTGCGGTGGTGGTGCCGGACGGTGTCCAGCAGCCGCCGGACCGCCGGCCGGTCGTCCGGGTGGGTGTGCCGCACGAGCCGGTCCAGCGGTACGGGCGGGGCGTCCGGCGCCAGCCCGTACAGCTCGCGCAGCCCGTCGCTCCAGCGGATCCGGCCCTCGGCGGGGCGCTCCTCGAACCCGGCCACCCGGGCCAGCCGCTGGGCCTGGCGCAGCAGGGCGGCGTGCTCGTCCTCCTCCCGCTCGTCGTCCAGCCGCCAGCAGACCAGCACCCGGCCGCCGAGCGGGACGACCGAGAGCAGCACGGCCACCGGGACGGCGGGCCCCTGCTCCCGGAAGGCGAGCCGGACCCGCTCGGCGGTCGACGGTACGCCCGTCTCGTACGCGCGCAGCAGCCGGTCGAGCAGCCCGGCGGCCGAGGCGACCGGGTAGGTCTCCAGCAGCGAGGCGCCCTCCAGCGCTTCCCGGGGCCGGCCGAGCGGGTCGCGGAACCGGGCGTTGACCCGGACCACCGTGAAGTCGGCGATCCGCCCAGCCCGCAGGACGGGGGCCAGCAGCAGCGCGGGGGTGAGCAGGCCGTCCAGGAGGTCGTCGGCCCGCTCGGGGGGCACGGGCTCCGGGGGTGGGCCGAGCAGGGTCGCGCAGAGGTCGGCGAGGGCGTACAGCCCCCGGCGCCGGGCCGGGCCGAGCACCGGGGCGGAATCGGGGCCGGTGGCCGGCCAGAGCAGCTCCAGCGCGCCCGTGCGGCGGCGCCGGTCGAGCAGCGGGACGACCGCCCGGGCGGCGGCTCCGCCGACCGAGGGACCGTCCGCCCCCGGTTCGCCGGGCCACAGCTCGGCTCCCCCGCCGACGACCAGTTGCGCCGGGGTGGGGACGCCGGGCGGTACCCGGGACCAGCCGGCCGCCTCCTCGGCACGGAGCCCGGCGTGCGCGGCGAGGGCGAGCGCGCCGCCGGGCAGCCGCTGCCAGACGGCCACGGCGCGGACGCCGAGCGCCGCCGCGGCCTGGTCCAGCACGGCCCCGGCGGCGTGCTCCAGGTCGGGCGCGGAAGCGAGTGCGGGCGCGACGGGCGGGCCGGCCTCGGGCGGTTCGGCGGCGGGGAGGCCGAATGCCGCCGGTCCGGGTCCGCCGTCCGGGCCCTGTCCCGGTTCCGTTCCCGGTTCCTGGCCCGGCTCCGGGAGGCGCGCGATGTCCGTCGCCAGGACGAGCACCGGCACGCCCGACTCCCGGGCCAGCCGGGCGAGGTGCGCGGCGGCCTCGGCGACGGGCAGGCCGAGCCGCTCGGCCAGGATGCCGGTGGCGAGGTCGACGGCGGCCCTGGTCCGCGCCTCGGCGTGCGCGCGGGCGGCGGCCGCCCGGAGACGACGGACGGTTTCGGCCAGGGCCCGGGCGGTGCGCTCCGCGGCCTCCTGCGCCGAGGGCTCCTGCGCCGCGGCCTCCTGCTCGGCGGTCACGGCGCGCCCCGGGACCGGGGCGCGGTGCCTGCCCGACGAGCAGCGGTGCCCGAGTGCCGGGCCGCGGTTCCCCCGCGCCGGGCAGCGGTCATGACGCGTCCAGCCATTCCCGCATCCGCTCCAGCAGCCGGCCGGTGTCGACCGGCTTGGTGATGTGGTCGTCGGCCCCGGCGGCCAGGCTGCGGTCCCGGTCGCCGGGCATGGCCTTGGCGGTGACGGCGACGACCGGCAGCTGATCGAAGCGGGCGTCGGCGCGGATCTCCGCGATGGCGGCGTAGCCGTCCAGTTCGGGCATCATGACGTCCATCAGCACCAGGTCGGTCTCCGGGTGGGCGCGCAGCAGGTCGAGCCCGGCGCGGCCGTCGGCCGCGTGCAGGATGGTCAGCCCGTGCCGTTCCAGGGCGGCGGTGAGCGCGAAGACGTTGCGGATGTCGTCGTCGACGATCAGCACGGTCCTTCCGGCGAGCGGTCCCGCCACGACCGGGGGCGCGTCGCTCTCCCCGGTCTCCCCGGTCTCCCCGGTCTCCCCCACCGCCGAGGGGCTCTCGTCGCCGAGCGCCCGGATCACCCGCACCCGCTGCTCGTCCGGTCCGCCGACCCGCTCCACGCCCCCGGGGGCCGCGCCGCCGCCCCCGTTCCCGAGCACCGGCGTGCCGCCCGTCGCCGCCGCCTGCTCGTCCAGCGGCAGGTACAGCGTGAACCGGCTGCCCTGCCCCGCCGCGGAGCGGACGGTGATGGCGCCGCCGAGCAGCCGGGCGAGCTCCCGGCTGATCGACAGGCCGAGGCCGGTGCCGCCGTAGCGCCGCGCGGTGGAGCCGTCGGCCTGCTGGAAGGCTCCGAAGATGGTGTCCAGGTGGGCCGGGTCGATGCCGATCCCGCTGTCGTCGACGTGGAAGGCCACCGCGGCGGGCGCGCGCCCGAGTCCGGGCGGCAGCTCGGCCTCCTCGACGCGTTCGATCCGCAGCTCGACCCGGCCGGTGTCGGTGAACTTGACGGCGTTGGAGAGCAGGTTGTGCAGCACCTGGCGCAGCCGCGCCTGATCGGTGACGATCCGTTCCGGCACGGCCCGGTCGACGGCCACCTCGAAGGCGAGCCCCTTCTGGTCGGCCAGCGGCCGGAAGCCGGACTCCACGTACTCCAGCAGTTCGCGCACCGCGAAGGGCTCGATGGACAGGTCCATCTTCCCGGCCTCCACCTTGGAGAGGTCCAGGATGTCGTTGATGAGCTGGAGCAGGTCGGTGCCGGCCGAGTGGATGACGCCCGCGTACTCGACCTGTTTGGGGGTGAGGTTGCCGCCGCTGTTCTCGGCGAGCAGTTGGGCGAGGATGAGCAGGCTGTTCAGCGGGGTGCGCAGCTCGTGGCTCATGTTGGCCAGGAACTCCGACTTGTACATCGAGGTCCGGGTCAACTCCTGCGCCCTTTCCTCCAGTTCCTGGCGGGCCTGCTCGATCTCCAGGTTCTTCGCCTCGATGTCCCGGTTGCGCTGGGCGAGCAGCGCGGCCTTGTCCTCCAGTTCGGCGTTGGAGCGGCGCAGTTCCTCCTGTCCTTCCTGCAACTCCTGCGACTGGGACTGGAGTTCGGCGGTGAGCCGCTGGGACTCGCCGAGCAGCTCGTCGGTGCGCGCGTTGGCCAGCAGGTTGCCGAGGTTGACCCCGCAGGCCTCGGCGAACTGGGTCAGGAAGTCGCGGTGGACCTGGGTGAACGGGTGGACCGAGGCGAACTCCAGCACGCCGATCAGCCACTCCTCCAGGGCGATCGGCAGGACGACCAGCGAGCGGGCGTCGGCGCCGCCCGCGCCGGAGGAGACGGTGGCGTAGCCGGGCGGCAGGTCGTCCACCGCGACGGTCCGCCGGGTCCGGGCGGCCTGGCCGACCAGGGACTCCCCCAGCCGCAGCCGCCGCTGCTCCCCGGCCGGGCGGCCGTAGGCGCTGATCAGGGCCAGTTCGGTGCCGTCCGCGCCCTCCTCGGCGAGGAAGAACGCGCCGTACTGGGCGCCGACCAGCGGGGTCAGCTCGTCGGTGATCATCCCGGCGACGGCGCGGATGTCCCGCCGGGCCTGGATGGCGGCGGAGAAGCGGGCCAGGTTGCTCTTGAGCCAGTCCTGCTCCTGGTTGGCCAGGGTGGTCTCGCGCAGCGATCCGACCATCGCGTTGATGTTGTCCTTGAGGTCGGCGACCTCGCCGGAGGCGTCCACGCTGATCGAGCGGGTCAGGTCTCCGGCCGCGACGGCGCTGGTGACCTCGGCGATGGCGCGGACCTGCCGGGTGAGGTTGCCGGCCAGCTCGTTGACGTTCTCGGTGAGCCGCTTCCAGGTGCCGGAGACGCCCTCCACCCGGGCCTGCCCGCCGAGCCGGCCCTCGCTGCCGACCTCCCGGGCCACCCTGGTCACCTCGGCGGCGAAGGAGGACAGCTGGTCGACCATCGTGTTGACGGTGGTCTTGAGCTCCAGGATCTCGCCGCGCGCGTCCACGTCGATCTTGCGGGTCAGGTCGCCGTCGGCGACGGCGGTGGTGACCTGGGCGATGTTGCGCACCTGGCTGGTCAGGTTGTGCGCCATGAAGTTGACGTTGTCGGTGAGGTCCTTCCAGGTCCCGGCGACGTTGGGCACCCGGGCCTGGCCGCCCAGGATGCCCTCGGTGCCGACCTCGCGGGCGACCCTGGTGACCTCGTCGGCGAAGGCGGACAGCGTGTCCACCATGGTGTTGATGGCCGCGGCGAGGGCCGCGACCTCGCCCTCGGCCTCGACGGTGATCTTCCGGGAGAGGTCGCCGCGCGCCACCGCGGTCGCCACCTCGGACATCGAGCGGACCTGGCCGGTCAGGTTGGAGGCCATCACGTTGACGTTGTCGGTGAGGTCCTTCCACGTCCCGGAGACCCCCCGCACGGTGGCCTGGCCGCCCAGGTTCCCGGCGGTGCCGACCTCCCGGGCGACCCTGGTGACCTCGTCCGCGAAGGAGGACAGCTGGTCGACCATCGTGTTGATGGTCTCCTTCAGCTCCAGGATCTCGCCGCGCGCGTCGACCCGGATCTTCTGGGTCAGATCGCCCTCCGCGACGGCGGTGGTCACCTCGGCGATCGAACGGACCTGGGCGGTGAGGTTGTCGGCCATGACGTTGACGGACTCGGTGAGCGCCCGCCAGGTGCCGGAGACGTCCCGGACGTCCGCCTGGCCGCCGAGCCGGCCCTCGGTGCCGACCTCCCGGGCGACCCTGGTCACCTCGTCCGCGAAGGAGGACAGCTGGTCGACCATCGTGTTGATGGTCGTCTTGAGTTCCAGGATCTCCCCGCGGGCGGCGACCGAGATCTTCTGGGTGAGGTCCCCCTCGGCCACGGCGGTCGCCACCTGGGCGATGTTGCGCACCTGCCAGGTCAGGTTGCCCGCCATCGCGTTCACCGAGTCGGTCAGGTCGCGCCACGTCCCGGCGACGCCCGGCACCTGCGCCTGGCCGCCGAGCCGGCCCTCGGTGCCCACCTCCCGGGCCACCCTGGTCACCTCGTCCGCGAACGAGGACAGGGTGTCCACCATGGTGTTGACGGTGCTCTTGAGCTCCAGGATCTCGCCGCGCGCGTCCACCTCGATCTTCTGGGTGAGGTCACCGCGCGCCACCGCCGTGGTGACCTGGGCGATGTTGCGCACCTGCCAGGTCAGGTTGCCGGCCATCGCGTTCACCGAGTCGGTCAGCTCCAGCCAGGTCCCGGTCGCGTCCGGTACCTGCGCCTGGCCGCCGAGCCGCCCGTCGCTGCCGACCTCCCGGGCCACCCTGGTCACCTCGGAGGTCACCCGGGCCAGCTGGTCGGCCATGCCGTTGAAGACCTCGGCGATCTCCCCCAGCACCCCCGGCCGGTCCGGGGCGAGCCGGGTCCGGAAGTCCCCGTCGCGCACGGCCGTCAGACCGGCGAGCAGCTGCCGCAGCGCCTGCTCGGCCGGATCGGCCGCGGGGGCTGCGGCTACCGGGTGCTCGTCCATCCGCCCACCGTCCGGATCGCTCGCACGGCCGGGGTGCGCCGTCCGGGCACCTCGGACCCCAGGGCGACGGGCTGCCGCCCTGCTCCCACTGTGCCACCGCGGGCCGGGGGCGACACTCGGGGCGGATGCGCCCGGGGCAGGGGCGGACACCCGGGGCGGACGGGCCCGGGCGGGGGCGGCAGGCCCCAGCGGCCCCACCGGCCTCAGCCCGGCACGGTCTCGCGGATCGGAAAGGCGTCGGTGGCGCCGGTGAGTTCGAGCATCCGCAGGATCAGCGGCCGGGGCCGGGCCAGCTCGATCCGGCTGCCGTCCACCGCCGCCCGGGCCTTGGCCCGCAGCAGGGCGTTGAGCCCGGTGGAGTCGCAGAACTCCAGTCCGGCGCAGTCCACCACGACCACGCCGGCCGGCTCGGCGAAAGCCCGGTCGAGCGCGGCCCGCAGGTCCCCGCTGGAGTCGAGGTCGAGCTCGCCGACCAGCACCAGGACGGTGCCCAGGGCCCACGGCCGGACCTCGATGCTGAGCCCCTCGGCCCGGTCGACGGCCGGGTCCCCGGACTTCGGCGGGCGCTGCGTCATGGCTCCGCGCTCCTCTCGCTCGGTGAGGACCGGGCTCGGTCGATGCCGGCGCTCACACCCCTGCGGCTGTCCGCTGCGGAACGCCGGAAACCCCCGGGCGGGGACGGGCCGCGATCAGCCGGGCCGCTGCGGCTCCCCGGGCGCCCCGCCCGCCCCGGCCGTCGTCAGGGCCGGCGGGCGCGGCACCTCCAGCCAGACCAGCTTCCCGCCGTCCTCGGGCCGGGATCCCCAGGCGTCGGCGAGCCGGTCCACCACCCGCAGCCCGTGCCCGCCCGGCCGCCCCGCACCGGCGAAGGGGCGCAGCCGCGGCGGGACGGGACTGGCGTCCGCGACCTCCACCCGCAGCCGGGCGCCGTCCCAGTGGAGCCGCAGCTCGCGCGGGCCGCCGGGGGCGTGCAGGCAGGCGTTGGTGACCAGTTCGGAGACCATCAGCAGGACGTCCTCGGCCGCGGCCCGCCGGTCCTCGTCGGGGGCCGGCAGCCACTGCCAGGACACCAGCGCCCGCCGGCTGAACTCCCGGCTGCGCTGCACCGCGCCGGCGCTGCCCTCCAGCGCCAGCCGCCTGCTCTGCTCCCGACTCGGCGGCCCACCGTTCCCGGGGCGGTCCACGGTCTGCCTCCTCACCTCGGCTCGGGCGGTGCGGCGGGCCCGGCCGGGCCCTCGCCGGGCGCCTCCAGGGCCGTGCGGAGGTCGGGGTGGACCCGCAGCACGCCGTCGGCCCCGGTGATCGCGAGCAGCCGCACCACCAGCGGGCCGGCGCCCGCCAGCTCCAGCCGCACCCCGTCCCCCTCGGCGTCCAGCCGGGCGCGCAGCAGGACGTTCAACCCGGTCGAGTCGCAGAACCGCAGGCCGGCGAGGTCGACGACGATCCGCTCGATGCCGGACGCCGACGGCGGCCGGGCGAGGGCGGTCCGCAGGTCGTCCGCGGTGTCGTGGTCCAGCTCCCCGGTGACGGTGACGATCCGTACCGGCCCCCGGTCCCCGACCTCGACCCACAGGCCGCCGGACTCGTGCTCCCCGGTGGGTTCGCAGGGTTGCTCGGATGGCCGTGGCATGGCTCGCTCCCGGTCCGGTGGGGACGGCGGGGCGCCGTCCCGACCATCATCGCGCGCGCCGTGCCGGGCCGCGCGGACGGCCGTACCCGCGAGTATCCCGGGTGCGGGCGGGAGCACCGTCCGTCGGTCGTCCATGCCCCGCGTCTGCCCGAACCCGGCCGGGACACACGTACCGCCGCCGGCCCGGGAGCACGTCCCGGGTCGCCCGCGCGGGCCGGCGCGCGCGGACGTTTCGCGCGCGGACGTTTCGCGCGAGGACGTTTCGCGCGAGGACGTTTCGCGCGAG